>DAOQII010000238.1:0-3975 GCA_035339455.1 Chitinophagales bacterium | reverse complement strand
GCCATATCAATTTTAGCGCGTAATGTTTTTTCGCCTTCTTTATATTTCCCGGCACGCATATCAGCAAATAATTGAAGGTTTTCTTCTGTGCTGCGTTCACGATACGGAGAATTTATTCCGGGTTCTGTCAAAGAGCCTTTTTGTGCAGCAATCTCATCTGCTGTCAAATCACAAACATACGCATCTCCTTGCTGAATCAGCCGAACGGCAAACTGATATAATTGTTCAAAATAATCAGATGCATAAAAAACACTCGCCCAATCAAAACCCAACCATTTCACATCATTTTTTATACTTTCTACATATTCGGTTTCTTCGGTGGTAGGATTGGTATCATCAAAACGCAAATTGGTTTTGCCTCCGTATTTTTGTGCCACTCCAAAATTAAGACAAATGGATGCCGCATGTCCTAAATGTAAATAGCCATTAGGCTCGGGTGGAAACCGCGTTAAAATAGATGTATATTTCCCGGCTCCTAAATCCGTTTCAATTATTTCTTCTATAAAATTATTTGCTGACATGTTGTTTCTTTAAGTGATTAGTGATTGGGAATTAGACTTTGTCCATCATGTTTTTTATCCGTTTTAGTGTTTCAGCTTTTCCAAAGAGCAAAATTAATTCGGGAATTGCGGGACCAGAAAGTTCACCTACCAAACTCAGTCGCAAAAACTTCATCAGCTCTCCGGTTTTCAGTTGCTTTTCTTGCGCATAGTTTTTAATTGTTGCTTCAATATTTTCTATATTAAAATCTACAATTTTATCCAAATCTGATTCAAATAAATCCGGATTAAAAGCGGTTATAAATGAACTTAATTTTCCTGACTGTACAGCATCATATTTTTCAGGTCTACTAAACAAATACTCGAAATGATTGACATCCTGTAGAAAAACCAATCGCTCTTTAACTAATCCAACAGCTTGTGTTAAATAGGCAAGATTTATTTCTGAATATGTATCAGGCTGATGATTTTGCAACCATTTCGCGATCTCCGTATCGGGCAGTAATTTTATATATTCTGCATTAAACCATTTTGCCTTTTCAAAATCGAAGCGGGCTCCGCTTTTATGCAGTTTATGAATATCAAACAATTCAATTAATTCATCCATACTGAAAATTTCCTGCTCCGTACCGGGATTCCATCCAATCAAAGCCAGAAAATTCACAAACGCTTCCGGCAAAAATCCTTTATCTCTAAATCCGGAAGTTTTCTCATGTGTCACAGGATTTTCAAAATCAAGCGGCACTACCGGAAAGCCTAAACGCTCTCCATCCCTTTTCGATAATTTTCCGTTTCCGTCCGGTTTTAATATCAAGGGCAAATGTGCGAATTGTGGCATCGTTTCATCCCATCCAAAAAAGCGATAGAGCAATACATGTACAGGTGTTGACGGCAACCATTCTTCACCACGAATGACATGGGTAATCTGCATGAGATGATCATCTACCACATTTGCCAAATGATAAGTGGGCATACCGTCACTCTTAAACATCACTTTATCATCAATTTGTTCTGATTGAAAAGTTACTAAACCCCGCACGATATCATTAAATCGAATTTCTTCATCTTGCGGTACTTTTATCCGAATAACATAAGGCTGATTTGCATCCAGTTTTGCCTGAGTTTCTTCTGCAGTAAGCACCAGACTGTTTTTGAGATTTAACCTGCTATGTATATTGTATGAAAAATTTGCATTTGATTTACGCAATACATCCAGTTCTTCGGGCGTATCGAAAGCATAATAAGCATGTCCGTTTTTCACCAATTCATCGGCATACTGCTTGTACAACTGCTTTCTGTCGCTTTGGCGATAGGGACCAAATTGACCGCCTTCTGCAACACCTTCATCTATCTTTATTCCACACCATGCCAGTGATTGCATGATATATTCCTCCGCACCGGGTACAAATCGGTTCTGATCGGTATCTTCGATACGGAGTATAAAAGTTCCCTTGTTTTTTTTTGCAAACAAATAATTATACAAAGCCGTACGGACACCTCCGACATGTAATGTACCGGTAGGACTTGGAGCAAAACGAACGCGAACAGACATAAATTGAATTTTTAACAAACCTCAAAAATACTAAGAAATAAGGCAGTTTAGCGCAATGTCAGTTTAATTTTAATTGATATTTTTCAGAAATTGTTATTTTGTATCTTGTAACACTCAAATCACAGACCTTGTATTTTGTACAATTGCCACAGTTTTTAAATCAGATTTCACCAAAAAATATTACATGGTGCAAACCTAATACTAACCGCTTTGTATATCTAACATTTGATGATGGTCCGCATCCCGAAATAACACCGTGGATCTTATCCGAATTAAAAAATCATGATGCAAAAGCCACTTTTTTTTGCTTAGGTGAAAATGCGCTCAAATATCCGTTTTTAATAAAAAATATTCTGGACGATGGACATACAATTGGTAATCACGGTTATTTACACTTAAAAGCAAGTTGGTTTAACACAAAAGAATATTTACATAATTTTGAAAAAGGAAAAGCTGTGCTAAAAGATGTTTCAGGGAAAGACATCAACTATTTCAGACCTCCCTATGGAGCTTTTTACATGCAAACTCCTGCACAAATTATACTCTGGACGCTGATGCCCGGCGATTTTGATACCCGGCAGACGAAAGAAAAATGTTTATCTAATTTATTAAAATGCCAATCGGGTGATATTATTGTATTGCATGATAATGAAAAAAGTTTTCCGCATCTGAAATATAGTTTACCTTTGTTTTTAGAACAAAACACAGCCTTTAACTTTCAGGCATTATAAATTTACAACCCTTATGCATGCTTCATCACCACTAATAGATACACACACTCATTTATACGAACGTCAGTTTCAATCCGACAGAGATGCCATGATACAGCGTGCCTTTGCTGCAGGAGTTTCAGCATTGCTGATACCTAATGTAGACAGCAGTACTATTACACCCATGCTTGAAGTATGTGAAAAATATCCGTTACAGATTTTCCCCATGATGGGCTTACATCCTTGTTATGTAAAACCCGACACATATATCAAAGAACTTGCACTGGTATATGAATATCTGCAAAAACAAAAAATTGTTGCCGTTGGCGAAATCGGAATTGATATGTATTGGGATAAATCTACTCTCGAAATACAAAAAGAGGCATTTCATCAACAATGTGACTGGGCACTTGAATTTGATTTACCGATAGCAGTTCACGCACGGGAGTCAAATTATATTTTGATAGAATTGCTAAAAAACAGAGGCAGCAATCCTTCAGGTGTATTTCATTGTTTTACCGGAAGTGTGGAAGAAGCTAAAGAGATTCTGAAGCTTGGGTTTTATCTTGGAATCGGTGGCGTAGTTACTTATAAAAATACCAATCTGCGCGATACATTAAAGCACATCCCTCTGGAAAATATTGTATTGGAAACTGATGCGCCATATTTGCCTCCTGTTCCGCATCGGGGTAAGCGCAATGAAAGTGCTTATACCCAACTGGTAGCAGAAATGCTATGTACAGTTTATGAAATGAGCTATGAAGAGATAGCCATGCAAACGACAGCGAATGCGAAAAGACTTTTTAAATTGGGATAAACCGTTGTGCGGTTTGAATTTGTAATTCATCTTTCTTATTCCATTGATTGTTAATATTAAACTCAAGTCACTTTTTTTCTTAGTCAAAAAAAGTAACCCAAAAAGACAAGGCAAAACAATCGTCCCACGTTGCTTGCCTACGCTTAGCTACGCGTTTTGCCAACCCACGCTTCTTTACATACTGCCAACCAAACACTTTTATTATTTTATTTACCATTAGTATGTTTTAAAAAGCACAACGGGTTAGGATAATTCAAATTCTCATAAAATTTACATTGGAAGTATTGTATTTTAGAAAAAACATGCTATTTTTGCAGTCCGTTCTTTAAAAAAATATGCGGAAGTAGCTCAGTTGGTAGAGCATCACCTTGCCAAGGTGAGGGTCGCGGGTTCGAG
>DAOQII010000237.1:0-3983 GCA_035339455.1 Chitinophagales bacterium | reverse complement strand
TATACAGAGGTGATCATGCAGAAATCTCCACTTATATTCAAAAAGCAATTGACAACGAATTTTCGGGAAATATAATTGATGTATGCCCTGTAGGTGCTTTGACCGATAAGACATTTCGCTTTAAAAGCCGAGTTTGGTTTACACGCCCTGTAGATGCTCACCGAGATTGCCCAAAATGTTCGGGAAAAGTGAGATTGTGGTTCAAAGGAGAAGATATTTTGCGAGTTACTGCCCGCAAAGACCGCTGGGGCGAGGTAGAAGAGTTTATCTGTAATGAATGCAGATTCGATAAAAAGCACATTACAGATTGGGTAATAGAAGGACAAAGTAAAATTAACGACCATTCTGTAATAGCTCAAAATCATTATGCCAAAAACTTTAATGCTGAACGAAAAGTATTTCAGCATGAAGTAGAAGCGGAAAAAAGTAAAAAAGCGGAACTGGGCGAAGGTGCCCTCAATCCGAATAATCATTTCT
Organism: Chitinophagales bacterium; assembly: GCA_035339455.1. Lineage (GTDB taxonomy): Bacteria > Bacteroidota > Bacteroidia > Chitinophagales > JADIYW01 > JADJSS01. The sequence continues at coordinate 3,506 of DAOQII010000237.1, read as the reverse complement.
AAAGCAGAACTAATTAAGCATATGGGAATCGAGGTTTTTTTATTGTATAAGATATTGTTGGTTTTAATAGTCTTCCTGATTGCATTAGGCATAGCAGCTTATTCTACTTACGGCGAGCGTAAAGTAGCAGCATTTATGCAAGATCGTATCGGCCCGGACAGAGCGGGGCCTTATGGCGTGCTTCAGCCACTTGCTGATGGTTTGAAAATGTTTATGAAAGAAGAAATTATTCCGGCAGTATCCAATAAATATCTCTTTATTCTAGGGCCGAGTTTGGCTATGCTGACGGCTTTAATGACCGGTGTCGTAATTCCTTGGGCTAGTCCACTACATATAAACGGGATCGTATTTCCTCTGCAAATTACAGATATCAATATTGGTATTTTATATGTATTCGGTGTGGTTTCATTCGGTGTATATGGTATCATGATTGGAGGATGGGCATCAAATAATAAATATTCACTGTTAGGTGCATTACGCGCTTCCTCACAAATGATTAGCTATGAAATAGCCATGGGCTTGGCACTTGTTGCACTGATAATGAAAACAGGAACGCTGAGTTTAGGAGGTATTGTAGCTCAGCAAGGAGAAGGATTCTGGAATATTATTTATCAACCCTTGGGCTGTTTGATTTTTGTGATTTGCGCTTTTGCAGAGACAAACAGAGCACCATTTGACTTGCCGGAGTGCGAGACAGAATTGGTGGGTGGCTATCATACGGAATATTCGTCCATGAAATTGGGATTTTATCTGTTTGCCGAATATATCAATATGTTTATTTCATCGGCAATCATTGCATCGCTTTATTTTGGTGGATATAATATACCATTTCAATCCCATTTCGCCCTTGACGGTAATATGCTCTCTATATTTCAGTTTTTATTCTTCTTTGGCAAAATAATATTCTTTATATTTTTCTTCATGTGGGTACGATGGACGATACCAAGATTCAGATATGACCAATTGATGAATTTGGGTTGGAAAATTCTGATTCCATTAGCTATATTCAACATATTACTCACCGGAGTAGGCATGTACGCATTTGGGAAAGTATAATCAGATTTTTCAGTTTGCAATCGAATAGTTTGCAAACAGAATTCTGCAAATTGCAAATTATATGAAACTGACAAACAGAAGCAAATTAGTGGTAAAAAAAGAGATGTCTCTTACAGAGAAGCTCTATTTGCCTGCAATTACTGCCGGTATGAGTATTACATTAAAGCACTTCTTTAAAAAACCTGCAACAATCAGATATCCCGAAGTTAAACGCGAAATTGCCCCCGTATATCGTGGACAACATGTTTTGAAACGAGATGATGCCGGAGCAGAAAGATGCACTGCGTGCGGTTTGTGTGCCATCGCATGTCCTGCTGAAGCTATTACTATGGAGGCAGGTGAGCGTAAAAAAGGAGAGGAGCATCTTTATCGTGAAGAAAAATACGCAACAGTCTACGAAATAAATATGCTGCGTTGTATTTTTTGCGGATTGTGTGAAGAAGCATGCCCTAAAGAAGCCATCTTTCTTACTGACAGAATCATGCCGGTAAGTGTTACCAGAAATAAAATGAATTATGGCAAGGATTTACTGGTAGAAGATATGAACAACAGGATAGATGTGTCAAAAAGACAAACTCCTCAAGTGTTGGCTTTTAAAAAAGATAAAACAAAAAAACACAATCAAACCTGGGAAGACAAACAAGCTTTGATTCAAGAAAACAAGCACCATTAACTTATGTTACTCTCACAATACATATTTTTCTTTTTGGCTTTCTTAGCGGTGATCAGTGCGCTGATGGTCATTTTGGATAAGAATCCGGTACACTCTGTGTTATACCTGATCGTTACCTTTTTTGCAATAGCCGGTCATTATGTTTTACTTAATGCCCAGTTTTTGGCCGTAGTACATATCATTGTTTACGCAGGAGCCATCATGGTTTTATTTTTATATGTCATCATGATGCTTAATCTCAACAAAGAAATAGAACCGCATAAAAAGAATTTGCCGAAGTTTATTGCAGTAGTAACAGCATGTCTGTTATTAGTAAGCCTTGTCAGTTTACTTAAGGGGGCTGAACATTCGATGTTGCCTGCTTTGAAATTCAGTAATGTAGGCTTGGTAGAGAATTTAGGAAATACATTATTCAATGAATACATGCTGCCTTTTGAGGTGTCCAGTGTTTTATTTTTATCAGCAATGGTAGGAGCAGTATTTTTGAGTAAGAAAGAAAATTGAATTCAGTTGGCAATTGACAATTATTCAGTTGGCAAAACAGAAATGATAAATGGGAACATATAGAGATTTAACAGTTTATAAAAAGAGCTTTACGTTGGCATTAGACATACATAAAATTTGTTCAGGGTTTCCTAAAGATGAAACTTTTGGAATCATATCCCAAATAAAGCGCAGTTCTAAATCTGTAAGTGCAAGTATAGCAGAAGGATATAGAAAAAGACAGTATGAAGCCTATTTTGTAAGTAAAATTTCTGATGCAGATATGGAGAATACAGAAACACAAGTGTGGTTAGAATTTGCTAAAGAACTAAATTTTATCGACTTGTCAGATTATGAAATACTTTTAGAAAGATCAAATGAAGTTGGTAAACTATTGAATCACATGATTAATCATCCATTAAAATACATGGGTAGTATTGAAATAATGAAAACTAAAAAATAAATGATGCAAACTGATTTTTTGCAAACTGAAAACTATTAAGATGAACGAAGTAATTATAGGCATACCGATTCAGTATTACATTTTCTTAAGTGTAATCTTGTTTAGTTTGGGTGCATTAGGTGTGATGTTCCGCCGTAATGCCATTATCATTTTTATGTGTATTGAGCTGATGCTGAATGCCGTAAATTTATTAATGGTCGCATTTTCAAGATATTTCGGCGACAGCGGAGCGCAAGTGTTCGTGTTTTTTATCATGGTTGTTGCAGCTGCTGAGGTTTCTGTCGGACTAGCCATACTCATGATGGTCTATCGAAATGTAAAATCATCAGATATTGATGTGCTGAATACTTTAAAAGGATAAAAATTATAAAATGAAAAAGCTGTTTATTTTATTAACTGTGTTCGGGCTTGTTTCTTGCGTAACGAAAAAGAAATTTCAGGCTACTCAGTTAGAAAAAGATAAAATCGAGCAAACCTTGCGTCAGACTACTTCGGACTTGGCTGATTGCGAAAAGAAATTTGCCGGAAAGTCCACCGATTATAACAATTTGATGGATGAACTCACCAAAGCCAAAAGTACAATTGATGGTCTCAATTCCGAAGTAAATTTCCAGAAAACGCAAAATATAAAATTACTGGATCAGCTTACTAATTTGTCCGTTATCAGTAAAGAAGGAGCGGAGAGTATCAAAAAATCACTGGAAACTATAGATAAACAATCCAGAGAACTTTCAGAATTAAATTCACAAATCAGGACTAAAGATTCATTGAATTTGGTTTTAGTCATGAATTTGAAACTTATCATTTCTTAACATAAGAAAATCTGAAATT
>DAOQII010000236.1:2077-3999 GCA_035339455.1 Chitinophagales bacterium | reverse complement strand
ATCGAACTTAATAAGCGTACCCAGTTTTCTTCATTTTCATTCTTTAAAGCTGCTTGTTGTTTCGATTTCACGATAGAATTATTCATCATTTCAAAGAATCCACGAGCAACTAAAAAATCAGCAGTCTTATTGTAAAGTTTGTCTTTAAAATCATGCTTAGAAAACTGAATAGAGGCATTTAATTTAGTTGGAATTGGCACATTGTTGAACCCGTAAATGCGCAAAATTTCTTCAATGACATCAGCAGGGCGATAGACATCTGTTCTGTAAGGTGCAACAGCCAAATGCAAACTATCATCGGTGCTGATGTCTTTCACTTGAATGTCTAACAAACCGGCAATTTCTTCAGCTTCTTTTTTGGAAATAGCAGCTCCGGTAAGTTTATGTATATCACTCAAGGCTAAGGTAACATCAAATGGAGCTTTGTAATTTTTTCCGTCAAATCGGATTTGTTCGGATTGTGCAATATAAACAGGCGATGCAGGTTGGGCATTAGCCAATGCTGTAAGCAAATGAATAGCATGGTTTAGTGCTTTTTCCTGAATATTCGGATCAATTCCTTTTTCAAAATGTATGGCAGATTCGGTACGCAAAGTATGGCGCATCGAAGTACGACGTATTGTTTTAGGATCAAAATAAGCACATTCTAAAAAGATGGCTGTCGTGCTGTTTTTTACACCTGATTCCAATCCGCCATATACGCCAGCAATACACATGCCATTTTCATCACCATCGCAAATCATCAAATCTTCTTGATGCAATTCAATGGTGCTGTTGTCTAATGCAAGAAATTTAGTTTTTTCAGGAAGATTTTTTACAATGATTTTATTTCCTTTTATCTCATTTAAATCAAAAGCATGAAGTGGCTGGCCATATTCATGCAAAATAAAATTGGTAATATCTACTACATTGTTGATAGGCTTTTGACCGATACAAAGCAATCTGTTTTTCAGCCATTGCGGCGATTCTTTTACCTGAATATCCGTTAATATTATACCGCTGTAATATGGACAAGCCGCTTTATTTTCTATTTCGACACTAAAATCGTTATGCAGATTTTTACAATTTTCCAAATAATTGACTGTTTCTGCTTCACTCAGCTTATATGCTTTTTTAGTTCTGAATGTAAGACAAGCTGCTAAATCTCTGGCTACGCCAATATGAGAAAATGCATCCGTACGGTTAGGAGTTAAACCTATTTCAAATAAATAGTCATTTTCCACATTATAAAGTTCAGCAACCTGCTTGCCAACTTCAGTTTGTTTGTCTAATATTAAAATGCCATCATGTGCTGTGCCTAATCCGATTTCGTCTTCGGCACATATCATTCCAAAAGATTCTACTCCGCGAATTTTTGCTTTTTTGATGGCAAATGCCTCGCCATTTGTAGGATATACTGTGCTGCCGACAGTGGCTACAATTACTTTTTGACCGGCTGCTACATTGGGTGCGCCACACACAATTTGCAAAATTTCAGTATCCGTATCAACTTTGCAAACAGATAATTTATCAGCATCAGGGTGTTTTTCTTTTTCGATGACATGTCCGGTAATCAGTCCTTTCAGTCCGCCTTTTATAGACTCAAAAGGCTCTACCGCCTCCACTTCCAAGCCGATATCTGTGAGCGTATCTTTAAGTTCTTCAATAGAGAACGGAATATCAATATGTGATTTTAGCCAGTTGTACGAAATTTTCATATCCTAATTTATCCGATGAAAATACAAATAAAGACAGGTTCGGACAAATACGAAGGTTAAACTTAAGAAAAGAATAATTAGACAGGAGAGTCAAGATTTTAAGAATCAAGACAAAAATATTTAAAGTTGTGATTTAACTGCCAACTTACTACTTACTACTTACTACTCACTCCCTATTGCTTTTGTATTTATTCCGGTTTAATTTAGCTCGTTCTTCTTCCAGCC
>DAOQII010000236.1:0-1977 GCA_035339455.1 Chitinophagales bacterium | reverse complement strand
TCCCTATTGCTTTTGTATTTATTCCGGTTTAATTTAGCTCGTTCTTCTTCCAGCCAGTCATCTACATAGTCTTGAGTAAGCTGAAGATGGGCATTAGCGATGATTTTCAGCGCATCTTCATTTTGTTTGATTTCCTGTTCCACTTTTGCTTTGTCAATATTGGTGTAGAGCGTCAGTTTTTTATTTAAGTCGTGATTGCGTTGATTGATATTGGCAATAGTATTCAATTCGATTTCATGTTCAATGTTTCTGAGTTTTTCATCATAAGGTCCTTTCTTAGAAAGTAATTTAGCCATTACCGGAGCTGTTTCTATACAGATGAATAACAAGGTGATAAAAAATACGGGCAACTGTGGCAACTTATTTTCGGCATCCAGCTTTGCCATCAATCCATCGTAATTACTGATGACAGGCACTGATTTTGCATAGGCAGTATCACGCTGTGACTTAATTGCGAGTATTTGTTTTTCTCTTTCATCAATCAAAGGTTGATATTTTTCTTGCACGGATTTGAATTCCTGTTCTATCTTATCGTACTGTATTTTTTTCTCTTTAAAAACCGGTCCCTTGCCCAGTTTATGAGTGCCGCTTGTTCCTTCTGCTTCGCCAATAAATGCCTGATATAACGTGTCGCGAGCAGCAGCAACTTTAGCTATTTCATTTTTATAATAATCTATTTCTATACGCAGACTGTCGGCAATCGGATTAAATTGCGTTTGTATTTTCTTCTGCGATTGCATGGCAAATTCTTGTTGTTGTTCCTGAATTTTTTGCGCAATTTCTTTTTCAAATATTTTTAATTCTAAAGGCTTCGCAATGACAATGGCAAGAATGATGGCTAAAACAATACGCGGTAAAGCTAACTTAAATTCATTCCAAAAATTGTCTTCTTTGCGAATGGTAGAAACAATAAAACGGTCGAGATTGAAAATAACAAGTCCCCATAAAATGCCAAATGCCATAGCAGCGTATAGATTATTGAAAACAGAATAAAGGGCATAAGCACCGGATAAAGCAGCCAGCACTCCCGTAAAAAATACGGTAGCCCCAATACCCTGATATTTATTATGCTCAGATTGTGGACTATCACGCAAAATATCGGCATTGGCACCACTGCACCACCACAAAAATTTAGTAAACCCTCCGGGTAGAGGAGAAGTGTAGGATGGATTATTTTTAAATTCTGTCATGTTGTTTTTTTAGATGTGAGTAGTGAGTAGTAAGTAGTGAGTATTGAGATTTGAGTAGTAAGTATTGAGATTTGAGTATTGAGAGCCAAGAATCAAGATGTTGTTAGTATTATCAATTATCTAATGACCAATCGCCAACAATTAATCCCCAATGACCAATAACTAATTACCAATCACCAATCACCATTTTCGGAATTTGCAATTCTGTTTTAAATCTTATTTCCGGTACTTTTTCAAACAGTTCAGCATTAATATTTACCGGAAAAACTCGTACGTAAATAGCTTGTTCCATTTCTATTTCTTTATTTTTTGCTTTTAGTTTATAAACTGTATTTTCAACAGGATAAAATGCCATTTTTCCTATCGATTGCACATAGCCTACACCTTCAATAGAAATCCAGTCGGCATTGATAATATTCCAGTCAATTTCGATAAACTGATTTTTGAGTATACCAAAATGATGCGGAAAATCTGCTGATGCTTGATTGATAAATCTACAATCAGTTGTGTTGTCAACAGTAAATAAAGAATAAGAAATAATAGGCTCTGAAATGGCTTCTTGAAATTCATTGAGCATCAAATTCTCTATCTTTTTTTGATTCGTTATATTTTTGAAATAAAAAAATACAGCCAAGATTACCGTCAAGGAAATTAAAGCGAAAATGAATAGCGTATTTATCAATGTCGGATACTTTGTTTTAATACGTCTACATTAACGAAAAATTATTACGAACAGTTCCGAAATAGTAAACTTTAAGAATTTTTAAGAAAAAGCAAATTTTGAGAA
>DAOQII010000235.1:0-4022 GCA_035339455.1 Chitinophagales bacterium | reverse complement strand
AAACTTTTGTAATGATTGAGAAATTTCTTCTTCTCCAAAGTAAAATCTTAAACTGTTATTCTTTTCCGCATCTGGCTTTCCATTGCTGCTTAAAGGCGGATTTTTCTTCATCTGTCATATTGGCCCATTTTTCTTTCATGCCTCCATTTGCAAAAGGCGGACGATGTCTGTGTTTGCCGCAAAAACGAAATCCTCCGAATAAAATTTTACTCAACACCAGTAACCCTAAGGCTTGCCAAAAATTGATGACAGTCAAATGAAATAATAACGGCATCAGCCAATTCCATAATAACATTGTAAGAGCTGTCAAAGCTGAAATCCCACACAGAAATATAAGCAGGAAAAATAGCATTCGGGGGTTGTTTTTATTGTTTTTAAACATGTCAGTTGTTTTTTAGTTCTAAATATAAATAGTGTAATCTTTCACGCAAATGCTTCACTGCATAACCTTTTCTGCTGATTATCGTTTTAAGATTCTCCCCACTTTGGTCAGCTATTTCTTGTAAAGTCATATCCTGAATTTCGTTTAACACAAATACTTCTCTTTGCTTTTCCGGCAACTCATCTAAAGCTCTGATAAGTTCATCCCAAAACAATTCTTTAAAAAAAACCATATCAGGATTCTTGCTGTCATCAAGCAGTAATATTTCTTTGAAATCAAAACTTCCGTCTTCATCTTCTATCACGAAATCGTCTAATAAATCATTGCTTTTTTTTCGATAAGCGTCTGTCACTTTGTTTCCGGCTACTCGATAAAGCCACGCACTCAGGTTTTCTATTTCACTCAAATTTCCGAAGTTACTCAACTGATACCAAACATCTTGCAAAATATCTTCAGCATCTTCATTCGTTTTTACTTTTGAACGGATATAGCCAAACAGTCTTTTGCCATATTGACTGATAGTATTGCGTATCGAAACTTCATTTTCTTTTGCCATATTCAAACTCAGCATAGTTGTCATACTTGTATGACGTATAAGCAAGGAAATTACTTTAAATCTATCAATTTTATCTTGTATTTCTGCTAAATGAAAAGAGAAAATTACATCTGATGAATTACTGGCTAGTAGAATTTATTTATTTAATGCGGTGTGTACTATTTATTTTTTAAATGGAAAGAAGATTTGCCAAAATACATTTTTGCTTACAGGGTCATTTTCTATCCCTGTAGAAATGGTTTTTAAGTTGTCAAAAGGCTTAAAAGTTCCAAAAATTTTATCCCAGATTAAGGTTAGCGTACTAAAGTTATAGCCCATTCCATTATCAATAAATTTGTCATGATGCATTTGATGTAATTTTGGAGATACAAATAATTTTTCCCACCAGGATGGAAACTGTAAGCTAATATTGGAATGAATCATAAAACTAAAATCTCTCAATATAATGCCCATCATTATAAAAATTTGATTTGGAGGATTTAAAAAAGCCAATGGAAAAACAGTTAAAACAAAGTAAGGTAAGGCATCAAAAAATAAATTGCTTCGATTGCCTTTTAAAAAATGAATTTTCTCGGCACTGTGATGCACCGCATGAAATATCCACAAGTAGCTGATAGTATGAGATAAACGATGAAACCAATAGTAAAAAAAATCAAAGATGATAAATGCCAATAAAAGTTGTATTAAAAGCGGTAGTTCTTCCGGCCAGATGGTTACGTTGGCGAGATGTAATTTGTTTTTTAAGATAGTTAAACTTGGTACACACTTTATAATGACTATTGTATTTACCAGATATAAAATAATATCATTAAAGCTTTGGCGGTCATTCCAAAAATGCCAGTCATTTCGATAAGGAAAAATAATCTCAAAAAGCGTTACCATCAAAATAAATCCAATCGATAATAATACCGGCAAATTTGATGTGGTATAATATGGGTTTTGTGCTATATAGAGCTGCATTGAGATAAATAAAATCATCAAAAATGGCAACAAGCGGCTGATGAACGGAGTAGGCTTCATTATCCTTTTCGTTTAAGTTGCAAAAATCTTTTTTCAATGAATTCGTAGGAAATAACGGACATCAATACAGTAAGCAAAATGACAAATACTATAGGATAAGAAAGCATAAATTTTAGTTTAGGGGAAATAGCATATTTGATTAAATATATGATTATTGCTATTGAAATGTTATGATAGATATAGATGCCATAAGAGATTTTGCCTAAATAATCAATAAAACTCAGGCTCAAGATGTTGATTTTATGCTGTACCAGATATAATAAAACTACACTAAAGAGCAAACAGTAAATTGCAGGGACAAACCAATAAAAATAGAGGCTTTTATATAACATTATCAAGATCAACATACAGCAAACTGCAGCAGATTTTTTATTGCAATATCGAACTATTTTATCCGAATGATAATAGTACAGATAACTACTAATAACTCCTAACAACATACAGCAGAAAGGGTGCATGAATATTGCGAAAAGAAGTGCAAAAATTATTTTGCTGTTGTGTAGTTTGTATATAATTATCAACAGAATCGGGAATGCAAAATAGAAAATGGTTACTTGTGTCAGTTTCTTTAAAATGTTCCGGATAAACAAGATAAATAGGGGTATGAGTAAATAAAATACTTCTTCAACGCCAATACTCCAAAGGTGAGGCGCAGGATACATACTTGAGCCTGAAAATTGTGCATTTAAAGAAGCTAGTTGTGGTAAAAAGAAAAGATATAATAATAAGGCGGTATGTTCAGTAAGCTTGTTTTGCATGATAATACTATTGGCATAAATATGTGCCGGAAACTGATCTAATATATTGCCGAATACAGTATGTGGCAGGACAAACCAATATAACACGATGGCTAAATAATATAAGGGCCAAATGCGCAATGCCCTGTTTGTGTAAAATCTTTTTAATGAAACTGTATTCGTTTGCGCTTTTTCAGAAATCAGATTATAGCCAATTAGAAAACCACTGATAGTAAAAAAGAAATATACAGCGATTTCACCAATCACAAATAAATTGCTGCTATCATTCAATATGCTTTTTAGCCCATTATGTTTTTTGTATGCTTCGAAGTGTAAGCATAATACCACCAGTGCCAGTAATAATCTAATGCTGTTGATGTTATCAAATTTTGTTTTCATAACATCTGTTTGCTCATTGTTTTTTGGAAAATGTTTACTGCAAATCCAACCAGATTAAAATACCTTGTTTTTTGCTTCATTTGAATCTCGCATTCTGCCAAATGACTGTCTGTTTTTGGAGGCGTGCAAAATTGTATGCTAAAATAAGCTTGAACTAAAAATACTAATATAAAACAGAATATACCAACGGCCGTTGATGTCTTTTTATGTATCTTGATTGATTTCATTAGGAGTGATGCCTTTTTATAGCATTCTGTCCAATAAAATTAAGTATTAAATTTAGGTTTATCTAATACATATTTTTGACAAAATTGAAATGACTAGTAAGTTTATAGAATCCATAATACAGATTGTCAGTAATTTATACGGTTATTTGTACAGAATATAGTCAAAGTCGAGCACAGCTAACAGCTTAGTATTTTAAGGCTAATAGAAGGATAAACGCTTTTCAAATTTTGCAGCTCTAATTCTGTCAATACCTGAGCATTCATTAGATTCATCTTTGTAAAATTTTATTTCCGTATCTTCACTCCATGACTTTTGAAGAACGAGTAAAACTCTCTGAAACGCACATTTTTAAGGCTGTTTTCCCCAATACGACCAACCATATGGATACTTTGTTTGGCGGTACTGCTATGCAGCTTATGGATGAAGTGGCATTTATTACCGCTACCCGATTTGCCCGCAAAAAGATGGTGACTGTATCTACCGACAAAATTGACTTTAATGTTGCCATTCCCAGTGGCACAATTATTGAACTCATTGGCAAGGTAACTAAAATGGGAAATACCAGTTTGCATGTCAGTGTCGAAATTTTTATGGAAAACATGTTTAATGACCAACGTATTTTGGCTATCACAGGCGAATTTATTTTTGTGGCTTTGGATGAAAACAAAAAACCGGTTAAAATTATTTTAGAATAATTATA
>DAOQII010000234.1:0-4022 GCA_035339455.1 Chitinophagales bacterium | reverse complement strand
CAGGAACCGATGAATACTATGTTTGCTTATAATAAATTGCAAACAAACCCTGCCTATACCGGTGGCAAAGATCTGCTGAGCATGCGGGCAGTTTACAGGACGCAATGGGTAAAGCTACCAGGCGCACCTCGTACTATTAATTTCAATATACACTCTCCTGTTAAAAAAGAACGAATTGCTGTAGGATTAAGTGTATTGAATGATATCGCTGGTTCTGTAAATCAAACTAACCTGACACCCAGTTTCGCGTATCGCATACCTTTTAAAAATGATACTAAACTTAGTTTTGGCATTAGTGCTGGTATCAAATTTTATAAAATAAATGTTACTACGCTAACTGCAACAGATGTTAACGACCCGCTTCTGGGAACTAATTATTCAGGAGTAGCTCCAACGATGGGATTCGGCTTATATTATTATGGAAGAAAATTTTATGTCGGGTTGTCTTCTCCTAATATTTTGCCCATGGATTTGATAAGAAAAAATAAGGAACTGGCGCAAATGACTACTGACCGGTTTCAGCAAGTAGGACACATGTATTTATCTGGTGGATATACTTTTGAGATAGGCAAGAAAAAGAATTTCTGGATACAACCACAGTTATTGTTCAAGTATTTGATGACTTCAAAATACAAGATTCCTTTTGAAATAGATGCCAATCTAACATTCACCTTATATAAAATTGCCAATATCGGCTTAACATATAGAACCGGTTTTGCCAATATTTATGATAACAGGGAAAGTATTGATATTATGACCATGTTTAATTTGCCCAAGGGATTTAGTGTATCGTATTCATATGATATTACACTGGCAAACAGTAAAACTTTCCATAATAATTCACATGAGATTTTACTAGGATACGATGTTGATATTAGAAAAAAAGGCGTAAGAACACCGAGATATTTTTAAACTGCTAAATTTAAAAAACTATGAAAAATATATTGATTACACTGTTGCTGACTTTTGTACTCTTCCAAACCGGATTTGCACAAAAGAAAATGAAATTTGAAGAGGCCAAAGAACTTTATTCCAGACTGGCGTACAGTGAGGCTATTACTCTTTTAAGTGATTATCTTAAAGGTGCAGATAATATTGAAGCAAAACAATTGCTTGCACAATGCTATGTGCACACAAATAACTATGAACAAGCGGAGAAAACACTTGCTGAAATTGTAAAGGACACAAGTAATACAAATAACATGTACATACTGTGCTATGCTAAAACGCTACAGACTTTAGGACGATATAATGAAGCCGTAGGTTGGTATGCTAAATACTTATCTCAAAATCCGAATAGTTCATTTGCAAAAAATCAAGAATTTGCCTGTAAAAATAAAATCACCTACTTTGGCGATTCACTGCTTTTTTTATCTGAACATCTTCCGTTTAATACTGATGGCCTTGATTTTGGTGCATGTATCCGAAAGGATGTATTTATCTATACTTCTACCGGAGGAAAAACAAATAGTAAGAACAAAAATATCGACTTGTATACTGACGAACCTTTCATGGATATTTATGAAGTTAAATTTGATGACACTGCGTTGAATTTTTCTACAGCGCAAATATTTAATGCAGGTATTAATACGAAGTACCATGAAGGACCATTGGCATTTAGTCCATTAGGAAAAGAAGTGTATTTTACCCGTAATGATTACAATCCGTATAAATCCGTTAAGAAAGTGGGTTGTGACAATGATAAAATCATTAACCTGAAAATTTTTAAAGCTTATCTGGAAAACGGAAAATGGGTGAGAGATGAAGAGCTGTCTTTTAACAGCAGTGAATATAGTTGCGGGCATCCAACAGTAGATTTTAAAAAGCAAATTATGTACTTCACCTCCGATATGCCGGGTGGTTATGGTGGAACAGATTTATGGTATTCCAAATTTAATGGCACCCGTTGGATGCAGCCAATAAATGCAGGCCCCAAGATTAACACGGACGGCAATGAAATGTTCCCTTATTTGGCTACCGATGGTATTTTATATTTTTCGAGCAATGGACAAGCCGGTTTAGGCGGACTGGATATATTTGCTGCCACCTTGAAAAATAATGAAGTGGTTGAAGTAAAAAACCTGAATTCTCCCATCAATTCTTCTTATGATGATTTTGCTTTTTTATTGCGTGATAACGGCAGAGTTGGATTTTATTCGAGTAACAGACCCGGTGGTAATGGCAACGATGATATCTACCTGATTTATAAAAATGTTTTTAAACTGGAAGGTAAAGTAATTAATTCGCGAACTAATTTACCACTTGCAAATGCAGAAGTGAAAATGAGCAGCAATAATCAGCAACTTCATACTTTTAAAACAGATAAAAACGGAAATTTTATAACAGAAGTAAGAGGCCTGATGACGTATGATTTTTGGGCTGATGCAAGCAATTATATTCCGAGTACTAGTCAGATTTCAATTCCTGCAACCAAACAAGACCAAACCTATAAAATTACTATTCCACTTCAACCCATTGTGGCTGAAATTACCTATTTTGATAAATTAACTAAACTGCCCATTGCAACTGCCCATAGTGATGTTACTACGTGTCAGGAAGTGAAAACTTCTATTTCTTCAGCTGATAATGGTAAAGCCTATATGGATGTTTTAGAAAATTGCAAATACAAATTATTGTCGAATGCCAAAGGGTATTTTCCCGAACAATCAGCATTTGAGATTGGCGAACTGCAAGATACCTTTAGAACGGTTGTTGAACTTAAACCTATTAACTACGATATCATGACATTGAATAATATCTACTATGATTTTGATAAATGTTATATACGTCCTGATGCCGTTCCTGACCTATCGATGTTATTGAGTTTTATCAAAACCAATCCTGATGCGCAAGTTGAATTGAGTTCGCATACAGATGCACGAGGCGATGATGATTATAATATGAAATTGTCACAATGCCGCGCAGACGCAGCAGTAGATTGGTTGATTAATCATGGTGTAGCAAAAGCACAGATTACTGCAGTAGGTTATGGCGAATCAAAATTGCTGAATATGTGTGCCAATGATATTAGCTGTACAGAGGAAGAACATCAAAAAAACAGAAGAACGGAGTTTCGTGTTACTAATGCCGGTGTGATTACTTCTTCTCAGAAGAAAGATAATATTTATACAGACAGATGTAAAAATTGTAAGTTTTAACTACTTTCATATAGTAATTATTTTCTTGGGACGCGTCGTAAAGGCGCGTTTTTTTTATTCATTCAAAAAGTATTTCACTTTAATATTCTTCATTTTTTTGTAGCTTTAAACTTTATTATAAAATCCATGAGTAAAGTATTTAAAAATGCAGAAGAAGCCTTGTTTGATATACAAGATAATATGACCATCATATTAGGAGGATTTGGTTTGTGCGGCATTCCTGAAAATGCTATAGCGGCGCTTGTAAAAAAAGGAACGAAAGGCTTGACGTGTATTTCCAATAATGCAGGTGTGGATGATTTTGGCTTGGGACTCCTATTGCAAGGACATCAGATCAAAAAAATGATATCATCCTATGTAGGAGAAAATGCAGAATTTGAACGTCAGTTATTAAATGGCGAATTGGAGGTAGAGTTGATACCGCAAGGTACTTTAGCCGAAAGGTGCAGAGCTACGGCTGCCGGCATTCCCGCTTTTTACACACCGGCAGGCTATGGCACCGAAGTAGCAGAAGGCAAAGAAACCAGAGAGTTTAACGGCAAAATGTATATCATGGAGCGCAGTTTTGATGCTGATTTTGCGATCATCAAAGCATGGAAAGGAGACGCCAACGGCAATCTGATTTTCAGAGAAACTACGCGCAATTTTAATATGCCCATGGCCGGAGCTGGCAAAGTAACCATTGCCGAAGTAGAAGAACTGGTAGGCATTGGCGAGCTTAATCCGGATCAGATACATGTGCCGGGTGTTTTTATTAAACGCATCTTCCAAGGTGAGCAATATGAGAAAAGAATCGAACAAAGAACAGTGAGACAAAAGGTATAAGAGAAAGTAATACGTAATAAGTAGTAGGGAGAAAGAAAA
>DAOQII010000233.1:0-4033 GCA_035339455.1 Chitinophagales bacterium | reverse complement strand
AAATGAGAAATCAACTATTTTTTTCACCTTAATTTTCTTAACCCGAACTCAGGTTTATAAGATAATTCAGCAGAAGTTCACTAATGTTTTATCTTTACAAGAAAATACTATGAAAACTGTTTTAAAAGTAATTGGTTTTTTACTTTTATTTATTCTTATAATTCCATCCTTTCGACAAAAAGCATTGAATTTGTTTTTCCCTCCTAAATATGGCAAAGGAATATCTTATAAAGAGCTTGAAAAAGCTTCTGAAAAGTACAAAAAGGAGCATGGTTTGCCAATTAAAACATTTACTTCACCCAATATGAAGGTAAATATTTTTTCTATAGAGGAATGGACACCAAAGTCATCTGAAAATTTATTACAAGCTCCTTATGCGCATTACCTTGTGGTAAAAACATCCGTAGAAAATACATCTGATAGTGAGGCACAAACCGGCATGTTTAATACCACTTTTTTTCTGGAAGATGATGCCGGAAATTTATCCCATGCGAAACTCGAAAATTTTGTGGGCTATTATTCCGAAAATAATATCTCGCCTCAAGAAGAAGTTATCAATGCTTACTATACAGGAAAAACGCCTCCGCATACAGCACTTCAGCCTAAATTATTTTTCTTTCCGATGCATGGAAATTCAAAAGTCGTTAAAGTTCATTTTGACGACTGGATTTCAAAAGATCAGATGAAATTTGATTTGTAAACCTTACTCACTAAAAGGTAAGGTAGATTTTAACCGTTGATGCAATTTTTCGTTGTAGTTTTCTAAAAGATAATTAAAATAATTGCGCGTAGCTTTGCTCAGGCAACTGATATACACATTTAAGCGATATTGGATTTCATCTTGTAATGCATTAATCAAGGGTAATGCATCCAAATAATTTGTCGTATTCTCAAAAATGCGTTTGTAGTGATTCTCAAGAGAAATATCCAGCGAATCGAGGGTCTTTTTGCCACGGTTATATAAGGCATAATATTCCCGCTCCATATCAAACTCAAAATGCTGTGTATTGGGAAAAAGCTCTCTCACTGTATTCGGCAATTCATACAGTAATCCTTTCTCCATTTGTATTTCACGCTCATTCAGGTGCTGCAAAAACTTTTCGGGATTGACAAATACATCTCTCCAATCAATAAAATCCTGCCAAAGACCCAAACGCTTGGCGTTATTTCCCAAGTCTATTATGGTAAAATGATTTTTATGCGGCAGGCGTCTGCTGCCTCGCCCTATCATCTGATGATATAAAGTCAAAGAGCGGGTAGCTCTGTTTAAAATGATACATTCTACTGTCGGCTCATCAAATCCGGTAGTTAAAATGCCAACGGAGGTAACAATTGCATTGGGCGTTTCTTTCAGCCATTGCAATACATCCTTGCGCTCTTGTTTGTTGCTCGTACTGTCGAGGTGTTTGATAGGCACATCCTGATCAGTGAAAAATTTCTCTACGGATTTAGAGGTAGCAACAGAACTGTTGAAGATAAGTGTTTTTTTATCCTTTGCTTTTTCCCGGTAAGCATACAATAATTTCTCGTGCATCTCAAAACCCATATAAATACGGTCGAGCGAGCTGACGGTATAATCGCCGTCGATACCCACTTTCAGCCCACCTAGATGCACATCATATGTATAAGTAGTGGCATCGCTGAGATAGCCGTCTTTTATCAACTCTTTAATCGAATCGCCGATAATCAGTTTTTTATAATTTTGACGAAGCGGTAAGGTGATATTAGAACTCAGTGGTGTAGCGGTGAAACCGAGTAAAATGGCATTTCTGAAATAATGAAAAATCTTGCGGAAAGAATTGTAATGTGCCTCATCCACTATAACCAAACTGATATCATCTAAGTATCCGTCGTCATCTTTAAGCCTGTTGTTCAGCGTTTCCACCATTGCCAAAAAGCACATATATTGTTCCTGATCAGGGATATCTTCCACTTCCGAGGTAATCAGCTTGCAGTGAATGCCGGCATCTTCAATCGCTTGAGAAGTTTGTTTGAGCAGCTCAATACGGTGAGTAAGAATTAGAATTTTGCGGTGATATTGTTCAATATATTTTCGGGCAATTTCAGAAAAAATGACTGTTTTGCCGCCACCTGTAGGCAACTGAAAGATGATATTTTCTTTTTGCGAATGATCATCCAACTGCTGTATTTCTTCAAAAATATGACGAATATAATTTTCCTGGTAGGGATATAATTTTTTCGCTGATTCCGAACGCTCTTTTATTCCAGAAATCTTCATTTCATTAGTTACTACTTCTTTCATACAAATACTATACCAATACTTTTTAGCTGTTCAAAATCGAACTGCGTAATATAAGCATATTATTCCTTGTAGAACTTAAATTGAGATTATAAAATAAGGCTATTGTATGAAATAATTGTAAAATAGCCTTTTGTATTAAAATAGGCTGTCAATTCTTCCTGAGTAAGATGACTTGCAGCCAATACGAAATCGCCACCCCAGGCACCTAATGATTTTACAGCACCGGGAAAGTCTGAAAAATGTAATGTTTTTACTTTGGGCAAATCTAAATTTTCTGCAATCAGGCTTTCATGTTTTTCCAAAAGCGATATAAAATGGTTCAAATCTTTTGCATGTAAAATCCGGTTCGACTGTTCATTTAAAGCAGGAATAATTGCCAATCTATCTGATAAAGGCAATTGTTTGTAATGTGCTATTCCTTCTCTCGAATTTTGTTTTCTGTTGAGATGAATAAAATACAGGTTTTCATAAAATATTGGAAAAAAATCTGCTGTTTGTATGTTAATTTGATTTTCATTATTTCTATTAAATAATATCGGGCTATTAGCCGTTGCACATGCAATATCATAGCCCGAACCTCCGAAAGTGGCTGCGAGCAGCTCATAGGGATTGCACGAAAAATATTGAGCCACTAAACTGATTAAAGTTGAACTGCTGCCCAAACCCCAGTTGTTGGGAAATTGCAGATGAGTTTCGAAATGTTGGCTTTCTGGTTTTATCTCCGGATTCAGATTTTGTGCCGCCTTAAAAATCTGCATAAGCCTTTCTGCTATTGCGGCATCGGTACTTTCCATGCAATTCAAGTCCACATCAAATTGACAGGCAAACCATAGACTGCCATCTGCATTAAACGACTGCCATGAACTGCAGATATTTTCCGATAGAGTAACTTTAAGGGTTTGACCTAGTTTGGCAGGCAAACATAGTCCGACAGCGCCATCCAAAATAAAATATTCGGATGTGAGCAATAGCTTCCCGTTGGCTTTAAATACTGACATGCAGAATGACAAACATACACTTTATCAAGTTAATTCAAAATGAAAATTAAACCTTAAAATTCCTTAATTCTCATCTTTAGTACACTTTTTGTTGTTAGAAAGTGTAATTTAACATTATTAATCTTAACGATATGAGAACCAATCGAACTTATTTGCTTTTGCTCCTGTTATTGCAAACCCATTTATTTTATTCTTCTGCTATGGCACAAACGAATTACGACAATCTCTGGAAATCTATTGAGAAATTAGAAAACGACGGAAAAACAAAAGACGCCCTGACGTCAGCAGCTTCAATTTTAGACAAAGCGAAAACCGAACACAATACGGCTCAAATTGTCAAAGCATCACTATATACCTACAAGTATAAGATGATATTGGAAGAAAATTCCGAATTGTCCATTGTCAATGATTTAAAACAAAACATACAAAGCACTTCCGGTGCTGAAAAAGCAATTTTACAATCTATATTAGCGGAACTATATTGGCAATATTACAACAGCAACTCCTGGAAATTCTCCAACCGCACCGAAACACAAGAAAAACAAAATGACGATTTCCGTACTTGGGATTTAAAAACTTTGTTCAAGGAAATCAACATCTATTACATGGCTTCCTTAGAAAATAAAACGCTTTTACAACAAACATCTTTGGAGTCTATCAAGCCGATTTTAGAAGAACAGAAAAACTCCAAAATCTATCGACCTACAGTATATGACCTCTTAGCACATCGAGCTTTATCGTATTTCAATGATGATAAAAGTGACATTGCATC
>DAOQII010000232.1:0-4059 GCA_035339455.1 Chitinophagales bacterium | reverse complement strand
CTCTTTATTATTGGCAAAAATAATTACGTTACCTATGCCTTTTTCTTTATTTTCTTCTATGGTTATTGTGGTATTCGTCACTTCCTGCATTTCCTGTATCACTTTTCCGCCAGGACCGATTACTGCTCCGATAAATTCTTTCGGAATAATTATATTTTCTACTCTTGGAGCGTGTGGTTTTATGTCAGGTCTTGCGGCAGGAATACAGATTTCCATTGCATTTATGATATGTAATCTTCCTTTGCGGGCTTGCTCTAATGCTTCAGCAAGTACTACATATGAAAGTCCGTCAATTTTTAAGTCCATTTGTACTCCGCATATTCCGTCTCTTGTACCCGTTACTTTAAAGTCCATATCCCCTAAGTGATCTTCGTCTCCCAGTATATCAGATAAAATGGCATATTTTTCGTCTTTCGAAATCATACCCATAGCAATACCTGAAACGTGTTTTTTTATTTGTACACCTGCATCCATCAAGGCTAATGTACCTGCACATACCGTTGCCATAGAAGATGAACCGTTCGATTCTAAGATATCAGAAACAACACGTAATGTGTAAGGATTGCTCTCTTCGGCAGGCAACATTTGTTTTAACGAGCGCATTGCCAAATTTCCATGACCTACTTCTCTTCTGGATGTACCACGCATCGGTTTTACTTCACCTGTTGAAAAAGGAGGGAAGTTGTAATGCAGTAAAAATTTATTATAGCTCAAATCTTCTGCCTTGTCAATAAGCTGTTCATCTTGTTTTGAGCCTAAGGTAACTGTTGTTAAAGATTGTGTTTCGCCACGGGTAAATAATGCCGAACCGTGTGGCGAAGGCAATACGTCAACTTCCATAAATAACGGACGAATTTCATCTGTTTTTCTGCCATCCAGACGCATCTTTTCATTCAGTATCATTTCGCGTATGGTTTCTTTTTCCAACTTGGCATAATACTTAGAAAATAAATCTTTGTTGAATGTTTCCAGTTCTTCTTCAGGTATAGCGTCTATAAAATCAGCTTTAATTTGTTTTAATCCTGTTTTTCTTTCATGTTTGCCTAAGGCTGATTTGGCAATTGTCAAGATTCTGTCTTTGGCAAAAGCAGTAATTTTAGCTTGCAGTTCCTCATCTTCCTCCGGTGCTGTAACTTCCATTTTGGTTTTGCCGGCCTTTTGTATCAGCTCCAACTGTGCTGTACATTGTTTTTTAATAATTTCATGTCCCAATTTGATGGCTTCTACTAAATCAGCTTCTGAACACTCTTTTGCTTCGCCTTCCACCATTAAAATATTTTCTGCAGTTCCTGCTAATATGATGTCCAGTTCAAGACTGTCTTTCACATTGCGATAAGGATTGACAATAAATTGACCATTTGCTTTTACTACAC
Organism: Chitinophagales bacterium; assembly: GCA_035339455.1. Taxonomy (GTDB): domain Bacteria; phylum Bacteroidota; class Bacteroidia; order Chitinophagales; family JADIYW01; genus JADJSS01. Next base: position 2,686 of record DAOQII010000232.1, on the reverse strand, counting down.
GAACTTCGGAGATGGGGCCTTCAAACGGAATAGAAGAAACGGATAACGCAGATGAAGCTGCTAAGCCTACTAATGTATCCGGGTCTACATTATCATCATTGGATATCAGGTAAATCAATACTTGCGTGTCATTTTTAAAATTGTCGGCAAACATAGGACGAATGGCTCGGTCAACTAGTCTTGAAATCAGCACTTCGTGATCGGATAATTTGCCTTCGCGACGCATAAAGCTACCCGGTATTCTGCCGGCAGAGGCAAATTTTTCCTGATATTCTACGGTAAGTGGAAAAAAGTCAATACCAACTTTAGGTTCTTCGCTTGCACAAGCTGTAGCTAAAATGATACAGTTGCCACAACGCACGGTAACAGCTCCGTCTGCCTGACGAGCTAGTTTTCCGGTTTCTACGGTTACGGTTCTGCCGTCACCATAATCAACAATCTGAGTATGTATGTTGAATTGCATAAAATTAAATATTAAGTGAAGTAAAAAATGAAAAAAGCGAGGCTCAAACCTCGCTTTCTGTTAAGTATATTATTTTCTCAATCCGAGTTTATCTAATAAAGCACGGTATCTTACGATATCTTTGTTTGCAAGATATTTTAAGAGTTTCTTACGCTGACCAACTAATTTGTAAAGTGAGCGTGTAGTAGAAAAGTCTTTTCTGTTTGTTTTTAAGTGACCGGATATGTGATTGATACGGTTTGTCAACAAGGCCACTTGCGATTCAACAGAGCCGGTATTAGTAGCTTCTCCGCCGAATTCTTTAAAAATTTCTAGTTTTTTTTCTTTTGATAGCATCTTAATAATGTTTAAAAATCATCCAATTTTTTTGTCGTCAAAAATTTTAGTGTGCGAAAATAAGTTTTTTTATTTGAAATACAAAATACTAGTTCCAACTAAAAGACAGTCAGCTGATATTGATAAAGTTAGCATAATATTTTTAGCCTTAAACATAGAATTTGAGTTTTTTTGAAAAAAAATGATAAAAATTTGGCGAACTGTTTTTTTTGTTTAAATTGCGCAAATTAATGTAAGATTATGGCAAAGAAAGTACCATTTACCGTTGAGCGCACCTTTCGATCGTCGCCTGCTATTTTATACAGCTTCCTCACTACGCCCTCCGGTTTGGTACAGTGGTTTGCTGATTATGTCGATTTAGATCCAAACGGAGAGGTTTTTACCTTTGAATGGAATGGAGAAGAACAAAATGCCGAAGTGCTGGCTTATGAAGAGGAAGAATTTGTAAAGCTGCGTTGGGAAGATGATGATGATGACCGTGCTTATTTTGAATATCGCATCAGAGTTACGGATATTACCAAAGAAACTATTCTTACTGTTACAGATTACGCTTATAAAGAGGATGTAGAAAGTTCAAAAGCATTATGGATGAGCCAGCTAAATGATTTAGCCAAGGCTCTGGGTAATAACTAAACATTTCTGCCTTAGACCTGGTGCATTTTTTGGCTTACATTCTGTAAACACCCCATGCATTGGTACCTTTTACATTTTGTAAATAAGTTAGGGCTAAAATTAATCCCATAACATGACGGGTATCACGTGGATCTATGATACCATCATCCCACAGCTGTCCGGTTGCAAAAAATGCATTGCTTTGTTTTTCAATTTCTAATTTCATAAAGGCTTTCATTTGTTCAGCCTGATTTTCATCCCAGGGCTTTCCACTTTTTAGTGCGCCTTCTTTCGCTACCATCTGCATCACGCCTGCCAGTTGTTCAGCGCCCATTACAGCTATCATGCTATTAGGATAAGAGAATATAAATCGAGGGTTGTAGGCTCGCCCACACATGGCGTAATTGCCTGCACCATAAGAGGCAGCCATCATGATCGTGAACATCGGAACTTCAGAATTAGAAACGGCATTTATCATTTTCGCACCATCTTTTATGATGCCATTGCGCTCATAATCTTTTCCTACCATGAATCCTGTTATATTTTGTAAAAACAAAATCGGCGTTTTATTCATGTTGCAAAGTTGGATGAAATGGGCTCCTTTATTGGCAGAATCATTGAATAAGACACCATTATTACTAATTAAAGCAATAGGATATCCATGTATTTTTGCAAAACCACAAATGAGCGTTGAGCCGTAATCTTTTTTGAATTCGTGAAATTCTGAACCGTCAACAATTCTTGCAATTACTTCCCGACAATCAAATGGTATTTTTACATCAGTAGAAATGATTCCAAGTAATTCATCAATATTATAAAGCGGTTCTTTATATTTGGTTGAGGGCTGGAATTCGGAATTTGATTGTAAGTTATTCAAATTTGCCATCAGCTCTCGAGCTATCCGTATGCCGTCTAATTCATCTTCGGCTAAATAATCTGATACTCCTGAAACTTTGGAATGCATTTCAGCACCTCCTAATGTTTCGTCATCAACAATCTCATTTGTAGCCATTTTTACCAATGGTGGCCCCGCTAAAAATACTTTTGCTTGATTTTTTACAAATATGGTATAGTCACTCATGCCCGGGATATAAGCGCCGCCTGCAGTAGAGTTGCCAAACACAATAGAAATAGTTGGTATGCCATTTTTAGATCGGCGGGTAATTTCTTTAAAATTATTGCCTCCTAAATTAAATACTTGTGCCTGATCGGGGAGGTTTGCTCCAGCACTTTCCACGAGATTGATACATGGCAGATTGTTTTCATTGGCAATTT
>DAOQII010000231.1:0-4149 GCA_035339455.1 Chitinophagales bacterium | reverse complement strand
CGTTTAAGTTCTCCATATTTCCGGGTATAGTAAATCAGATACGGAACAAAGACAAATAGCAAAACGACTACTGTAATTATGCTTATCGTAGCATTGCGATAGATAAAAGGGATATAACCTATCAGCAGCATACAAAAACAGGAAACGATTATTTCTGTAAACACATTGCGCTTCATCCTTTCGACAATAGATACGGAGCGTTGGCGAATCATTACAGCCAATTCTTGCCGATTTATATCTTCATGTGTAAAAACCGGATCCGATTTCTGCCACATTGATTTTAATTCCTCTAATTCAACCATATATTATATCTTTATCAGTTTACGTAATTTTTCTTTTATCCTGTTCATTTTTACGGCTACATAATTGGCGGTTATACCCGTAATATCCGCAATTTCATCATAAGGTTTATCTTCGAGATAAAGCAATACAATTGATTTCTCGACATCAGTCAATTTCTCTATGGCGGCATACAAGGCTTTCATTTCTTCTTCTTGAAGTGGTGTTGCTATATCCTGCAACTGGTAACTGATACTGCTTAATTCTGTAGTTGTAATGCGCTTTTTTCTGAATCCTGATATGGTCGTGTTTAAGGCTATGCGGTACATCCAAGTACTCAATTTGGATTCGCCCCTGAAAGTAGGAAACGACTTCCACAACTGTAATACAATCTCCTGAAACAAATCATTGTGCGCTTCTTTATCTCTGCAATAGATTCGACATACCTTGTGAATCAGGTTTTGATTTTCATTAATGACCTTTAAAAACTGCTGCTCCAGAAATGTGTTTTTATATAAGTAGTAAAGTTCAGCAAAATATTACAGACAACAACAAAAACTTAGCAACACGATGCATACAGAACATTTTTTTGAATAGAATTTGGAATCGTTAACCACATAGAGAGATAGAAACAGTAAATGAAATCTATAGTAAAACAAAAGACCAAAATAGCAGCATATAGTTGTAAGCATGCTTACAATTTGCGTTATGTCAGTAATTCTCTTCTGACGGCACAATTAATCTAAAAAGTATAATCTTTTTACTCTCGGAGATATACTCGTGAGCAATTCATAAGGAATAGTACCAATCTTTTTAGCTTGCTCAATGATAGAAATATGACTGCCATAAATTTCGGCATCATCGCCTTCTTTCACTTCGTCAATATGCGTGATATCAGCCATACACATATCCATACAGACATTGCCGATAATCGGTGCCCTTTTGCCTGAAATAAAAACCTCGCCAACGCCATTACCGAAACGGCGGTCGTAGCCGTCGGCATAACCAATGGCAAGCACGGCAATTTTTTTTGTTTCGTTTGCTATTCCTTTGCGCGAGTAGCCAATCGTTTCTCCTTTTTCGACGATTTTGATTTGTGCAATACGTGTTTTCAACCTACCGATAGGCAATAATTTATCCTGAATGTTTTGACTGCCGTCTACACCATATAAACCTATTCCCAAACGCACATAATCAAATCTTGCATCGGGGAAACGGATAATACCTGCCGAGTTTAAGATATGCCGTTTTGGTTCTGTATATAAATTTCCATATACTTGTTTTAGTTCATGGCTAATTTGTTGTGAAAAGGACTGAAATAAATCTATTTGTTGTTGTGTAAATTCATCAAACTGCGCATCTTCACTTCCGCTGAGATGGGAGAAAATGGTTTTTACTTCTATAGCCTTATTTGTTTTCAGCACTTCAATAAACTCAGTTAAATCTTGCTGTTTTAATCCCAATCGATTCATACCGGTTTCGATTTTCAGATGCACGGCAAAGGGCTTCATCTCCTCTTTTCGGTTACTAAAAAAATCGATTAATTGCTGCAAAATATACACCGAATAAATTTCGGGCTCAAGTTGATATTCCAGCATGCGGTCAAAATCTTTTACATCCGGATTCATCACCATAATCGGTGTACGGATGCCGCTTTTACGCAATACAACACCTTCATCTGCATAGGCCACCGCTAAATAATCTACATGATTTTTCTCTAATAAACTAGCTACTTCCACGGTACCGCTGCCATACGAAAATGCTTTAACCATGGCAATAACACCGCAATTTGTCGGCAGATATGCTTTGTAAACATTCAAGTTATTCAGCAGTGCATTCAGGTTGACTTCAAGCACGGTTTCGTGCGTTTGTCCGACTAATAAGGCAGATATTTTTTCAAAGCCAAATCGGCGTGCACCTTTTAACAGAATAAATTCATTTTCGAAATGCTGCAAATGAAACTGACTGATCAATTGTTCTGTTGTTTCGTAGATATACCATTCTTTTACTTTACCATTTATAGACTCAATGGCTTTTTTAAAAAACGGACCTATTCCAATTAATTTGGAGAATCGATATTCTTGTATGATGCGAATAAGTTGTTTGATAAATGCATCTTCCGTCAAGCCCGATTCTTCAAATTCCGAGATGATGAGTGTGCGGCTTTTATTGGATTCTTGCTGATTGAGAAAGTCTAATGCTACTTTAAACGAATGCATATCTGCGCTGTAAGAATCATCAATAATCGAGCAATTATTAATGCCGTATTTTAATTCCAAACGCATCGGGAGATTATGCAACGCATTGATTTTAGCTTGAATGTTTTCATCAGTATAGTTTAGTTCTTTCAGAAAAACAATACAATGAATCGCATTTTCAACAGAGGCATCGTCTGTAAATGGAAGGGTGTAAGAGATGCCATTCAATTGCAATGTAGATTTCGTTTTTTCTTTAACAAAATGGGTAATTACATAATCATCTGTTGACCGAAAACCCCAGGAAATATAAACAGGATTGCCAATTACTGCATCTTTTATTTCAGCATATTTAGAAGTATAAATCACCTTAGTACAAGATGAAAACAAGTTGAGTTTTTCTTTTGTTTTTTGAGTTAAATCAGAAAAACCGGAATTGTGTGCCGAACCGATATTCGTAAAAATACCGAGTGTGGGTTGTATAATTTTTTGCAATACATCCATCTCGTTTACAGTTGAAACACCGGCTTCAAAAATAGCAAACTGATGTTCGGGCTGAAGGTTGAGCACAGACAAAGGCACTCCTATTTTAGAGTTATAACTTTTAGGGCTTTTCACCACATTAAGTTCATCAGACAATAACTGATACAGCCATTCTTTTACAATAGTTTTGCCATTACTGCCGGTAATACCTACAACAGGAATAGAAAATTGCTGTCTGTGATAAGTTGCCAATTGTTGAAGTGCAACTAATGTATCTTTTACCAAAATAAAACTCGCATCCTGCACATCAGCAGTATTTATTTCTTTGGAAATAACAAAATGGCGTATGCCTTTTTGATAAGCTGTAGCAATAAAATCATGACCGTCTGCTTTTCCTACCAAACAAAAAAACAAAGATGAAGCAGGATTGGAAATCTGTCGGGTGTCTATACAAACTTGGGTAAGTTTTGTTTGAATATGAGTTATTGAAATGTTGCCATTTACTATTTCTGCAATTTCTGTAAGTGTGTAGTTCATGTATAAATTACTTAATGCCGATATACAAAATATCATTCTCTAATTTAAAATTATATCGTTGAATTTTATAGTTATTCCCGTCTGCACTTAATCCTGTTTTGATATCAAATTTATAGCCATGCAGCGGACAAGAAACAATGCCTTTTTTATTGCAATGTCCATGATGCAAAGAAGCGCCGGCATGTGGGCATCTGTTGGATATACCATGCCATCCGTCTTCCAGACGCACTACACAAATGTCTTTCTCCTGATAGGTAAATTTGGCAAGTTGCTGCATTTTAAGCTGCAAAAAAGCTTGTTTTATTTCGTTAGAAAGCGGATACCAGTGCATGTGTTACAAGGTTAAAATTTCATTCAGATATACCCTGATTTGTTCTAATTCCTTAGCTGTAATATTTCCTATTTTTTTTACTAATCGGTCTTTGGAGATAGTGCGGATTTGGAAAGTCAGCACTTCAGAATCTGTTTTAAGTTTATTTTCTTTATTTTTCTTCAAGACCAAGCATCCATGAAAGTTCTTGATTTTAGTTGTTAAAGGGCAAATTATACAAATATCCATATAGGTATTCAGGGTATTTCCGCTAATCACCAACACCGGTCTTAAGCCACCCTGCTCAGTGCCTTTTACCGGATTCAAATCTGCATAATACAATTC
>DAOQII010000230.1:0-4156 GCA_035339455.1 Chitinophagales bacterium | reverse complement strand
CCTTAGAATCCTCGGCAATGTGTAAAATGATTTCTGTGCCGCGTTGTTCTTTTTCTATTTCTTCTAAAGTAAATTCGGTAGAGCCATCACACACCCATTTTACGGCAGGTTCGTCTTTATATGTTTTGGTCAAAATTTCCACTTTTTCAGCCACCATAAATGCCGAATAAAACCCTAACCCGAAATGCCCGATAATGGCATTAGAATCTGTATTTTTTAATTTTTCTACAAATTCGCCTGCCGAAGAAAAAGCAATCTGGTTGATGTATTTTTTCACCTCATCGGCTGTCATTCCCAATCCTTTATCTTTAATGGTCAACGTATTTTTGTCTTTATTTACCGATACGTCTATCGTTAAATCGCCGAGTTCTCCTTTTGCTTCGCCTAATTGGGCAAGTCCTTTCAGTTTTTTAGTAGCATCTACGGCATTTGAAACTAATTCACGTAAAAATATTTCGTGGTCAGAGTATAAGAATTTTTTGATGATTGGAAAGATGTTCTCTGTTTGTACATTAATTTTTCCGGTTTCCATAAAGAAATTAAGATTTATAATTTAAGAATTAAGATTTTTCATAAGAAGTCAAAAGTTGTACCGATTGAATTTTGCTGACAAGTTGACATTTTTGTATGGAATTATTTTTTCCATTTTAACCTAAGACTGTTGCTCACTACGCTGACGCTACTCATTGCCATTGCCGCACCGGCAATCATCGGGTTTAATAAAAATCCATTTATAGGAAATAAAATACCTGCGGCGATAGGTATTCCGATGAGGTTATAGATAAATGCCCAAAACAGATTTTGTTTGATGGTCGCAACAGTTTGCTTGGACAGTCGGATGGCTTGCGAAATCTTCATTAAATCAGAAGAAACAATCGTCATTTTGGCAACGTCCATGGCAATATCCGAACCTTTGCCCATAGCAATACTTACATCGGCGGTGGCTAATGCGGTACTGTCGTTTATACCATCGCCTACCATGGCTACAATTTTTCCTTGCTGTTGTAATTTTTTTATAAAATCTGCCTTTTGCTGCGGCAGCATTTCTGCCTGATAGTGTTGTATGCCGGTTTGCCGGGCTATTGTTGCAGCGGTGGGCATGGTATCGCCGGTAAGCATATACACTTCTATATTTTCTGCTTGTAATTGTTGGATGGCTTTGGCAGAGGTGTCTTTTATTTTATCGGCAATTGCAAGTACTGCAAGTGCTTTTTTTGCATCGGCAAACCAGATTACTGTTTTCGCTTGTGCACTCCACTGTTCAGCGAATTGCAATAACTCGGCATCTATGCTGCAATGGTTTTCTAAAAGCAGCTTTTTAGTTCCAACCCAATAATTTTCATTAGTATAAGTGGCTCGAATTCCTTTTCCGGTAATACTTTCAAAAGAAGATAACGTAATTGGTTTTTCCTCCTTAATATAATTAACCACCGCCTCCGCTAAGGGGTGTTCGGATTTTTTTTCTATGCTGTATAATATTGAACGGTCTGTGCTATCGTTATTCAGCCATTGTATATCGGTTACTTGTGGTTTTCCTTCGGTAATGGTACCGGTTTTATCTAATACGACTGCATTTATTTTTTTTGTCCATTCCAAACTTTCTGCATCTTTTATTAAAATTCCACTTTCTGCCCCTTTTCCTACCCCTACCATTATTGCTGTGGGCGTAGCTAATCCGAGCGCACAAGGGCAGGCAATTACTAATACAGAAACGGCAGTTAAGAGCCCATGGATTAATGCATTTTCGCCTCCTAAAATTACCCAAAGTAAAAAGGTAGCGACGGCAAATCCCATCACTGTCGGTACAAAAATAGCGGCAATTTTATCTACTAATTTCTGTATCGGTGCTTTGCTGCCTTGTGCATCTTGCACCATTTTTATAATGTGTGCCAGTAGGGTATCTTTGCCTATTTTTGTTGCGGCAAACTGAAAGCTTCCCTTTTGATTGATGGTGCCGGCAAATACTTTTTCTGCTGCTACTTTCAAAACCGGAATAGGCTCTCCGGTGAGCATACTCTCATCTACATAAGAGCTTCCACTGCTTACAATTCCATCTACGGCAATGCGTTCACCGGGTTTTACAATTAATAAATCTCCAATTTTTACATTTTCTATTGTGGTTTGCAGCTCGCTGCCGTCAGCTTGTACTACAGTTACAGTTTTGGGTTGCAATCCCATCAGTTTTTTTATGGCTGCGGAGGTATTTCCTTTTGCTTTTTCTTCCAATAATTTTCCTACTAAAATAAAAGCAATAACTACTGCCGCTGCTTCAAAATATACATGAGGCTCTAAACCTCTTTTGAGCCAAAATTCAGGAAAAAACAAATTGAATAAACTAAAAAGATAGGCAATACCTGTGCTTAATGCAACCAACGTATCCATATTAGCAGATCGATGTTGAGCTTGCTTCCAAGCATTGATAAAAAAATCTTTTCCGAACCATAGCACTACCGGCGTGGATAACAGCCACATTACTTCGTTTGCATATTTTACATGCATAAAGAACATACCAATCAACATCACCGGAAGGGCAAGCAAAACCGCCCATATTGTTTTTGTTTTTAATGCCTGATATTTTTTTTCGTATAATGCCGCTACTGTTTCTTGTTGTTGTTCGTCTTCCTCTAGGATCAAATCATAGCCAACCGATTGTACTGCATGTTGGATGGCGGATGGATTGGTAATAGCCGGCTGATATTCTACAGTGAGCATCGCATTGGCGTAATTTACAGAAGCAGAAACAACGCCTTCGGTAGATTTTACTATACTTTCTGCACTTACCGCACAAGAAGCACACGACATATTTAATACGGGAAAAGATTTTTTTAGGATGGTAGGCATACTGCTGGTTTTAATACACGAAAATACGAATGCATTGCTGGAATATTATTACAGTATTTTGGATATGATTTATAAGATTTACACTTCGTCCAATGGTTTTCGCTGAACCGTTTTTAATTGTTTAAAAAAACTGGGGGTAAGTCCTGTTACTTTTTTAAACTGATTGCTTAAATAAGCAACACTGGAGTAATTCAATCGGTCGGCTATTTCACTGAGTGAAAGTTCATCGTATAGGATGAGTTCTTTTACCTTTTCAATTTTTTGTGCTATAAAATATTTTTCTATTGTAGTGCCTTCTATTTCAGAAAATAGATTTGAAAGATAATTGTATTCGTGGTGGGTTTCTTTGCTTAATATTTCCGATAAATTATATTTAGCAGCATTATTTTGATAGTGAACAATTTCGATAATTTTATTTTTTATCTGCTCTATAATTCTGCTTTTTTTATCGTCAATCAATTCAAATCCAAGAGGAACTAATACATTTTCTATTTTATTTTTTTCTGTTTCCGTGATGTCATTTTCAAGTAGTACTTCACCCAAGGTTATACTTTTTATTTGAAATTGTAGTTTGTCTAACTCTTGTCGTACAGCAGTAATACAACGATTGCACACCATATTTTTTATGTATAATTTATTCATTTGTGCATCATTTCTATTGTACATTTATCCGCCACACCCGATTAATATATTCGGATTTTTCTTTATTAACTCTTCTAACTCCGGCATTAAACTTTCTGTAGCATTACTATAATCTATAGGCAGTGTGAGTGGTGTTTCCTTAGTATTAAAATTACTTACAATATGCTTTTTACTATTGTTCTTTGGAAATGTCTTTTGTTGTTCAGGTTTTTTCATACTTAAATTTAATCATTTATCCTTATAATAATCAATAACGTTTATCTTTGAATAGAGTTTATATTTGTGATGTATTTTTGAACACGAGCCTAACGAGTATGAATAAATTTATACAACGCTATACCGGTTTTTTTCGCAACATGCGTTGGGTACATTTTTTATACAATGTATTTCATAAAAAGGGTCTAAATCACAACTTGCATTTATATCCGTATTATAATTTAAAAAAGTCAATTTTCAGTAGTATTTCGCATAAGGATTTTGAGGGCAAACGGGCTAAATTGCCGTGGTTAGATACGATTAACTCAGGGAAGGATATTGAGAATCATCCGGTATTTTGCCATTTTCCAAAATCCATTGAAGAGCAATTGTTGGGATGGCATAAAAACGGATACTTGGTATGAGAGCAGTTTTTAGACGACGAGACTGTTGATACCATTAACCAAGAAATTGATGA
>DAOQII010000229.1:0-4161 GCA_035339455.1 Chitinophagales bacterium | reverse complement strand
TATAAAAAATCAACTATTTTTTAATTGAAACGCTTATCCCGAACTCAGGTTATTAGTTGTATAAAATTATAAGCAAATATTTTGCAATAGTTTGACATAGCCTTTTAATCCCAACTCAATTTCATTCAGAAAAACAAATTCATCTGCTGTATGTGAACGTTCTGATTTGCCTGGGCCGATTTTGACACTAGGTATTTTTAATAGAGCTTGATCGGATAAGGTGGATGAGCCAAATAACTCAATGCCTAATTTTTCAGCAGTTTTTACTAAGATATGCTCCTTATCAATTTGTGAGGGTTGTAAACGAACTGAGCGTGGAGTTATTTCTGCTTTCACATTATCGCGGATTATTTCCAGTAATTGTTCAGTACTGTACTCCGGAATAGTGCGAACATCAACCACATATTTACATATATCCGGAATAACATTGTGTTGTGTACCTGCATTGATGACAGTAACCGTATTTTTTACAGGACCCAATAGTTGATTAATCTTTTTGAATTGGAAATTTTGGAACCAAACGATATCTGATATTGCGAGATATATCGCATTATTTCCTTCATTTCTGGCAGCATGTCCGGATTTTCCTTTTATCACACCATCCAGCACCAATAAACCCTTTTCTGCAATGGCCATTTGCATGTCGGTAGGCTCGCCCATGATAGCAAAATCGCAAGCTGATGTTATATCTTCCAGCATTTCCATACCATGTTTTCCCGATACTTCTTCTTCTGCCACTGCGCAATAGAGCAAGTTGTATTTGAGATCTTCATTTTCATAAAAATGCAAAAATGCACCTAATAAGCAGACCAATGAAGCACCGGCATCATTGCTTCCCAAACCATATAATTTACCATCTTCTTCTACGGCTTCAAACGGATTTTTAGTCCAGTTTTGTACAGGCTTCACGGTATCGATATGAGAACAAAGTAAGATGGTGGGTTTTAAAAAGTTATAATGCTTGTTTTTTATCCAGGTATTGTGTTGTCTGGTTTCAAATGCAATTTTATGTGACTTCAAAAATTTACGCAAAACCGCAGCTGCTTTATCTTCTTCTCTGCTGAATGATTCAACAGCAATTAGTTGCTTCAGTAAAGCAATTATTTGTTCTGTTGTTTCATTCGCTGCCTTTTGCATTATTTTATAAATGTAGTGCCAAAAATAGGATTTCCGTTTAAAACGTCCGCTATATTTTCAGCTTTGCATAATATTACTTTTTCCACATCATGCAATAAAACATACACAATGTTATCCACTTTTGGAATCATGCCCCCACTAATGATTTGTTTCTCTTTGAGTTGCTGTACTTCCTTTACATTGACGAGCTTAATTACACTGTTTTCATCTTCGACATCTTTCAATAATCCGTTTTTTTCAAAGGCATAAATGAGAGTAACCTTATAATATTTAGCCATAGCAATAGCCAACGCTGCGGCCATTGTATCGGCATTGGTATTCAGCAAATTTCCCTGTTTGTCGTGTGTAATGGGTGCTAATACCGGTGTTAGCGATTGTTGTAAAAACTGATTTAATAATTCAATATTTACGCTGTCAATATCTCCGACAAAGCCGTAATCTATTGTTGGATGGACACGTTTATGTGCTAGTACGGCATTAGCATCAGCGCCGCTTAATCCGATGGCATTACAATTTTCAGCTTGCAGCTTGGCGACAATTTTTTTATTAATCAAACCTGCATATACCATGGTAACAATATCAACGGTTTGCCGGTCAGTAATTCTCCTGCCGTCAATCATTTTTGTTTCAATACCCAGTTTGGTCAGCAATGAAGTTGCCACTTTTCCGCCACCATGAATTAAAATTTTAGCTTGTTTTATTTGGGCAAAATTTTCTAAAAAGAGATTGCATTTATCCATATCGTCTATTACATTACCGCCGATTTTCAGAATTACCAGTTCTTTCATTATGCAAATTTACATGAATCAGAATGATAAAATTTGTATTTTTAAGTAACAATATTTTTTAACGCCTGACGTTCTATTACAAATGCTAACTATGAAAACCTATCGTTTTATTTTATTCGCTATTTTATTGCCTTTAATTTCATTTGCAAAAATACCGGAGCAACTGACAGCAACTGCTTTTACGGAATATACATTCCCATCAAACACCTGCAAATATATTGACCACCAAGGCACCAAAATTTTTATTCAGGCAAACAGTTTTTATTTGGGAGAGAAACTATATGAAGGTGAAGTCGTTTTCAAATTCAGACAATTCACCGACCAGTTAGACATTTTACTCAATCATATCCCCATGACTTATGCATCAGCTGATAATAAGTATACACTGGAGAGTGGCGGCATGTTTGAATGTTATGCCTATGGAAATGGAAAATTACTTTCTTTTGCTCCCGGAAAAAATATGAATATCCAGCTGAAAACTAATTTTGATATAGCAGGAGGGGAGTTGTATAAGCTTAATCCAACTACAAAAATGTGGGAAAAGAAAACTATATTTGCCAATAATATAAATGCAAATGAAAATCTTCCCGACAGCAAAGCCGATTACTGGTTTGATAATTTTAATAATCAGGAAGATGCCGGATTTTCGGGTATTCAAACTAACAATACAGTTGCTGTTGTTGACCCTAAAACGGGCAATGTGGTATATGAATTAGTGCAGATGACAAATGCTGATGAGATTTTTAAAACGATGAATATAAATGAAATGGGGTTTTACAATTGCGATAAAATCTTAGACGAACAAAATGCGGTTGATATTACTGTAGATTTTGATTTGAAAGGTTATAATAAGAAATTAGCGTCTGCGGTGTATGTGGTTTATAAAAACAGGAATGCCGTATTCACTTATTATCCGGATAAGACTACATATTCTATTAAATTGCTGGCTGGTGAAGAATGTACCATCTTTTCATTCGGAACAGACGGGAAAATTGCATTGGCTGACCAAAGCAAACTGATGAATACGGATTTAAAAAACATGAAAAACATACAGCTGACCATACCCATGACAGTTATTAAAAATACACCAAATTCTAAAGCAGAATTGGCACAGCTAACCGGATTGTAAAATGAGAAAGTTTATCTTGATACTATTGCTATATGGCACTCATGCTGCATCTGCACAATTATTTAAAACAGATACCTTTGCTTATAGTATTAATTTGGATGCAAGTGTAAATAATTATCTGAAAACCCTGCCTATTGATTTATTAAAGGGGTATTGTTCAGGAAAATGGAATGCCTTTTATCCTAAATATGAATATAACCAATGCCTGTGGAATGACTACTTAGCACATTATCAAACAGCCAATAATAATGAACAAAATCTATATTGCATAGATGATTATTGCAGTCAGCCTTACTTTAAAGCATTGTATGATAATTTTACCAGAAAAATCGGCTACAGAGAAATTTATTATTTTGATGCTAAGCATTCAGTCATAAAGCGTGAGCTTCTTTCCATTCAATTATATTATTCGTTTCAGGATTTCAAAGGAGAATGGATACATGTGCCCAGCCTTATATTCTGGCTGAAAGAAATTAATGCAATTCCAAACGCAATATTAATCAGCAACAAACAAATTCGATGGGAAGCTTGGACACTGGAAAAAGAATTTGCTACTCCCGGATTTATCAGAAATGAAAACCCACAAAAAACAAACCTACAAAAAGAAACAAAAATACAGGATATCGAGGAGCGGTAATTACTTACAAAGTGAATTATCTTGACGTACTGGTACTGCAGCTTCAATAATTTCTTTGCCTGTTATTGGGTTGCCTTGTAACACACTGTATGTAAATGTACTTATTAAATCCAGTAATTTAGGATAGCCAACTGTACCCATGCCATGCCCACCTTTGCATACTAATTCTAGACGTATTGGTACTCTGGTATGCATTACTTCGTATATAGCGTTACCACCTGCTACTTTTGGAAAAGTAGGATTTTTACCATCGCATTTAAAAACCGCTCCCACATTTGGATTAACAAGATCATCTTGAGTACCATGAATGAGTAATAATGGAGTTTTTGATGATTTTTGCAATACACTTGGTTGAACGATTGCACCCGACAATGAATACACACCGGCAACACTTACATTTTCTTTTAAATTACTTCCACCATAATCAAGGCTACCTCCGACAACTTTAAGTAAATTCGGATCAATATTTC
>DAOQII010000228.1:0-4178 GCA_035339455.1 Chitinophagales bacterium | reverse complement strand
ACATTCCGTTTGCATATGTTGCATTAGCGGAAATCCCGGTAGGCTCACCATCTGAGACTACATAATTGCAGGATCTTGGGTCGGTAGGTGGATAATAATTGCAATTCAACCAATTGGAGGTATTGTCTTCATTATCAGGCGTCTCATCAATAATTGTTACAAGTTTCTTAATACTATCTTCAGGCTTAGTGATATATGAAGAAGCTTGGTTTGATTCCTTAGTAATTTGCTCTTGTTTGCTACAACTAAGATAAGTGAAAATAACAATTAGTGAAAAAAGATTAATTCTTTTCATTTTAAGGGGGTTAAAAAGTTAATTCTACTCTATTAAGGGTTTTTCGAAATGCCACCCATAATTCGTGCACTATTATACTACAAATGTATATGGATGTATGGTATATAATCTAATTTTTTAGCTACTAAATATGGAAATATTTTTCTATTTTTATACATAGAAAAAATTCATGATACATGAGAGATAAAATAGAGTTATTACAAAAAATTGGTCAAAAAATAAGACTACTCAGGGATATGAGAAAGTTGTCTCAGGAAAACATGGCAGATGCTTTACATGTTTCTCAAAAAACGTATTCTAATATTGAAAAAGGAAGTGCGGATATACCCATTTCTACTCTTTATAATATCAGTGAGATTTTAGAGATTTCTGTTTCAAATATTCTAGAATTTGATGAAGAAAATTTTATAAAAAATATTTTTAATAATGGCAATGGAAATAAAGGGGTAAATGTTATGAACCAAAACATACATAATAAAGATTTTGAAACAAATACTCTTTTATTACAGACTCTTCAAGCTGAAGTAGACTTTCTAAAAGAACAAAATAAACAATTTATTGAAATGCTAAAAAATAAAATTATTTAGATACTGTTTCCAGCTCCATGGTTTTTAAATAAAGCAAATACCCTTTTATAGGTTGCTTATACATGCTTCCTAATACTGCTATATAGGTTAGTATTTGCTGATGATGTTTTTTGTTTTTTACTCCTGTTTTGTAATCCAGCACGATGATTTCATCATCCGAAATCAAGAGCTTATCGGGTATTAATAATTGCTCTTCAAAAACAATAGGCCGTTCATTAAGCTGTTGCCATTTGTCTGCATTCCAGCCTTTTTGCTCAAAAATAAATTGAATGCTTGTAAACAATTGCTCGAAGGACAAACGTTCATCAGTAGCGAAATTTTTCAAAATGTCACTCATGTTTCCATGCATATTTTCAGCAAGTAATTCGTGTATCTGAGTGCCTGTTTCCTGTTCTTTATTAAAGACGTCATGTTGTTTAAGCTGCAATGTTTTCTTATAATCACTCCAAGACGGTACATGCAACTGCTCCGTTTCCCAAGTTTTTTTATCATGCGGAAAAATGCCGTCTCCTTTCCCAAAATAAAATTCATCGGCATCAGCATGACTGCCGTCCAAATTTAATTCTTGTATAACAGGATAAATAATTTTATTGAGCTTATTCAATTCATGCGGATCTCCGGCAGGCTTTACACTTATCACATGCAGTTCACTCTCAGCCCGGGTAAGTGCCACATACAACAAATTGATATTATCGATAAAAGCGGCATCGGTTTCTTTTTGAATTTCTGCGGCAAATACTGATTTTAAATTTTCTTTTTTTGTTTCTATGGAAAATGCTTGCAGTTGATTGAATGGTTCAACCTCGCTTTTTATCCATATTTTTTGCGTCGGTTTGGGCTTAATGTCCCAATCGGCAAAGGGCAGTATGACTACAGGAAACTGTAATCCCTTTGATTTGTGTATGGTCATTATTTTCACCGCATTCACCCCATCGGGTGGCATAATGGCAAAGCGGGTTTTTTGTGTTTCCCAAAATTCCAGAAACTCATTCAGCTTATTAGAGTAGCGGCTGCAATGTTGTAATACGATATCCTGAAAACGCAACACATACTCGTTCTCATTTCTCAATAAATTAAAAGCTGAAACCAGCATTTGCACAATTTCCCACACATCTTTTTGTGCCTGTTCATGTATAATAGTGCGCCCAAATACAGGATAATGCAAAATGAAAGAATAGTTGAAATCCGGTTCACGTTTAAGCTCATTTTGAATATCTTCAGCACCTTCATGTTGTGCAAGCAAATAATTCAATTGCACGGCATAAAGCTGTTCGTCAGGAAAATTGATGTAATACAATGCCGCTATCAAGAGTCGTATATGCCTATGACTATATAGCAGTAATGATTCAGCAGACACTACAGGTATATGTTGTTCACTTAAGTATTGTGCAACTAAAATTCCTTCTGTATTCGTGCGGGTGAGTATGGCAATATCGCTTAGTTTTTTTTGTTTAAATGAAGTAATAGTTTTTGCCAGATCCTCTAATATTTTGGCTTTCACCGGAATTTCGCCTTCAGCCAGTTTCTTTTTATTGTCAGCATCAAAAAAATGAAATCTCACCAAGCCCTGAATATCTTGTTTCTTGTTGTTTTGTTCCACATCGAGATAAGCCGCCTCATATAAATCATTTTCCAGCAATTTTGCTGCTTTCAATTGCTTAAAGAAGGCATTATTAAAAGTTACGATTTCTTTTGCACTGCGCCAGTTGTCGTTCAAAGGGGTTTCATTTCTTTGCTTCCAGTGATGTTGTAAATCTTGCTGAATGCCGTCAATAATCAGATTCATCTTACCCCCTCGCCAGCGATAAATACTTTGTTTCGGGTCGCCTACTATCAAGACGATACCGTTTGCATTATCTAAAATTTCGAGCACCAGTTTAGATAATCCTTTCCACTGTAATAATGAAGTATCTTGAAATTCATCAAGCAATATGTATTTTATAAATGAACCTGATTTTTCAAAAATAAACGGCACCGCATCTTTTTCAGAAAGCAAGCTGATAATATTATTCGTGTCAGAAATTAAGACCAGATTTTCTTCGGCTTTGTACTTCTTGAGTTCATCATTAATAGCGTCCAATAACACAAAGGCATACATATTCTTAAGCACGGCTTTAGCAGAAATATATTGACGCTCATGTTGTGTTACATGGGTTATACACTCCAAAATAAAGGGCTTAAAAACGGAATGCCATGCCTGTTCCAGTTTAATCTTTTCAGATGCTGTAAGGTTGGTTTTAGCCGGGAAGATAATATCCGTATCAAGAAAGTCTTGCAGGGTTTTGGTAATTTCAAGATTATAATCTGTTAGTTTATTAAGAAAAGAGCGTATTGTCGATCTGCCTTTGTATCCGTTAATATCGAGTTGGTTTTGGACAATATATTCGTTTATTTCTTCCAAATGATAATCGAAAAATGCGGTATAATTTCGGATAATTTCTTTAAGCTGACCTACCACTTTTTTATAATCCGGTTTCTCATCACTCAATGCAAATTCATTGGCGATATTCCTGAAATCCTCATTGAAAAGTTCTCTTGAAAACTGCAATAAATTGTCTTCTATTTTCCAGTTTTTGTCTTCATCAATTCTGTCACTGACGAAGTCTTCTATCCATTGTGAAATTTCATCCTTTCCTGATTCATATGCTTTGAGCACTCGTTCTACAGCAACAGCCAATGCCGACTGTGTGTCCAGTTCTATTTCCATACCTATAGGTAAATCCAGTTCTTTGGCAAAAGCGCGAATAATGGACTGAAAAAAACTATCGATGGTACTGATATTGAAATTGGAATAATCGTGTAAAATTAACGCTAACGCAAGAGCGGCATTATTGTCAATATGCATAGAGATATCCGGAAAAATCGGTTGGAGGGAGTGGATAATCTCCTTGCGAAGGTGTTGTGATTTTGGGTCTTTATTTTTTAGTTGAGCCAAATTTTCAATAATACGCGACTTCATCTCTTCCGTAGCCTTGCGCGTAAAAGTAACCGCTAAGATGCGTTTATAATCATAGGGATTGGCTATAACGATTTTCAGGAACTCGCGGGCGAGTGCATATGTTTTTCCGCTTCCTGCAGAAGCCTTATATACAATCAGCTCAGACGATTTTAACATGCAGGCTAAATTAACACTATTATCAGTTATCTTAAAATTTGTCATTTTCTTAGGGGCAAACTCTATGATTACTAGTTGTATAAATTTGAGTTCGGGATAAAATTAGTTGATTTTATTATCAAAAACCACCACTCTATTATTCTTTCACCATATAAAGTTGGAGGCAAAAAATGAGAAATCA
>DAOQII010000227.1:0-4206 GCA_035339455.1 Chitinophagales bacterium | reverse complement strand
TTTTGAAAAAATGTTATTTTATGCCCCCAAAAAATTGCATTTAACACTTGAACTTGGGGAATAATTTACGTTGTATACAGTATAATTGCAGGATAATATATAATGCTGAAGTTTGACAATTGATGGTCTAAAACAAATGAATAATTTTTTACTTAGAGAATTGAACGTAAATCTAAATATCACCTTGTTAATATGATAAATAAAAAACTTATCCTCGTAGTTACTTACTTGCTTTTACTGCTGCCCACTACGCTGAATGCGCAAAAGAAATACCAAAGCCGCTTTTGGGAAATTACAGGTAACGGTCTGAGCAAGCCTTCTTATTTGTACGGCACGATGCATGTCAGCAAGAAATTGGCTTATTATCTGCCCGATACGTTTTTTGTTGCCATGCAACGTGCAGATGTGGTGGCTCTTGAGTCTGACTTAAATATTTATCTGGATGAAATGATTAAGTCAAAGATGTTTCAACTCTCTACAGCATTGATGAATCAATCAGGAACAGAAAATCTATATAAGGATGCATTTTCCATGAAAGTGCCTGAACGAAATGATTATGCTGAGTTGATAAGCGATGACCCCGATATTATTAATGAAATGATGTACCGATTTTCGGATTTGTATAAAGGACAAAGTGACTTTGAAGAAAGTACCTATCTCGATTTATTTATTTTCCAGTGCGCGAGGCGATTAAATAAAAAAACGATTGGACTCGAAACTTTTGACGGTTCGATGAAATATTATCTCAAAGCCATTAATCCGCAAAATGAAAGAGATGAAGAGAAAGAAAAAAAGAACGACTCTATCATTTCTATGGAAGATGAATCTGAGAATATTTTGGATAATATTGAAAGTAAACTCATAGAGAAAGTAGAAGATGCATATAGAAAAGGCGATCTGGATATGCTCGATTCTTTGGATCACAAACAATACCCCTCCAAATTATATGGCAAATATCTGATTGAAGACCGGAACCTTGTCATGCTGCATAGTATGATGGAGGTTTACAAAACCGGACAATCTCTTTTTACGGGAGTTGGCGCAGGGCATTTACCCGGCAAAAACGGTTTGATTGAATTACTAAGAAAAGAGGGTTATACAGTAAGACCGATTAGTTTGGATAAAATGAAGACGGCTACACAGACAAAAGATAAATTAGAAAAAGTAAAATTGCCACTCACATTTAAAAACTTCACTTCAGACGACAAAATTTTCTCGGTAGACGTGCCGGGGAATATGTATGAAATTTATGTGTTTGACGAGTTGAAACAATACTTGTGCATAGATGCGGCTAATGCTGCCTATTATACGGTATATCGCATCAAATCCCATAACGAATTAGGTGGTTATAGCGTTGATGTAAATCGTCAACGCATTGACAGTTTATTCTTTGAATATATACCCGGAAAAATTTTAAAGAAAACAGAAATCAGTAAGTTTGGCTATCCGGGTTTTGATATTACTTCTAAAACGCAACGAGGAGATATCCGTAGATTTATTTTCATCATCACACCGCTTGAAATCTTTATTTTCAAGGCAGCGGGTGCGGGTGATTATTTTAGCAATAAAGAGAATGACCGTTTCTTTAATTCTATCTCACTGAATATACAGCCCGATAAGTGGAGTACCTATGCCCCGGACTATGGCGACTATACGGCAAGCTTGCCCGACTACAGGATATTTGACAAGCAAACAGAACATATTGTCAGCAACGCACATTTTGATAAAACATTTGCTTACGACAAAGAAGGCATCTATTATTCGCTCATGAGAGCAAATTACAGTGATTACAAATTTATTGAAGAAGACACCTTTGAGCTGGCTTATCCTATTGAGGTAATGAATAAAGACTGGGGATTTGATGTTATCAACCGACAATTTTCCACTTATGAAAAACATCCTGCCTTTGAAACCACGCTGAAAACAAAAGAAGGTAAATACCTCTTTATTAAAACCATAATCAAAGGCCCACATTATTATTTCTTGAGTGCAGTAAGTTCAGCCAACAAAAAGCCGGAACAATATTTTAATTCTTTCCACTTTGTTCCGGAGGTATACAACACCCCATTCTTTACCTATCAGGATACTGCATTACATTACAGTGTAAAAACCTGTGTAAAACCAGCATTAGATGAGTTAGTAGAATACGCAGGATACAATACCCAACAAAACAAATACAGCGCCAAAGAAGAAATCAAACCATATGAAAGCAATATTATAAACAAAACCTATTTTAATCCTTCCACGAAGGAACAGATAGATATTACGTATGAAAAACTGCACGATTATTTAAGTATACAAAATATTGACAGTTTCTGGAATACTGACATTGACTATTATACGAAGAAATGCGGTTTGAAAATATCTTCCTACTCTAAAAAGGAACAAAACCAGATAACAATCATTGACTATGTACTTACCGACACCAATAGCACCAGAGGCATTTTACTGAAAACAGTATTACGCAAAGCATACTTGTACTACATGGCATCAGTTATTGATACGATAGACGGCCAAGTGAATTTGTGAAAACTTTTTTTGATTCATTTACTCCTGAAGATACGCTACTGGGATATAGTCCTCTCACATCAAAGTCTGCGATGTTTTTTGACGCCCTAAACTCTGCAGACAGCAGCAAGCGCGATGAAGCTATAGCCTCGTTGGATGTGATGAAATTTAAAGATAAAAATGATGCGGCTAACTACATCCGTTTCCTGGAAAGTCCGAATTATTACAAATACAATGTTGCTGACAGAGAAGACTTAATTATAAAATTCGGCAAGATTCAGGATAAAAGCGTACTTCCTAAATTGATAAAAATGTATGCCCAAAGTGGTGACACCAGCAATTTGCAGTTTGCCGTATTGGATGCGATTGCACTTCAAAAAAACAGTAAAGGATTTAAATTTATAGATAGCATATTTACAAATGAAGCACCTATACCTTCTGATGAAGATGAAATGTCTGATTTCTTTACAGATTTATATGATACACTCAAGCTGTCGGCCATTTTATATCCGGGATTACTAAAGCTGACTAAGTATGATGAGTATAAGGATGAAGTAAATGACTTATTAGTTGAATTAATTGATAGTAATGCAATTAAACCCGAAGCCTATGCCGGCTATAAAAATGATATCTTAAGAGAAGCCAATGAAACGTTGAAAAAACTGAATTCTAAAGAACAAAAAAATCAGATTCAAAAAAATATTAACGAAGAAGATGAGGATGATTATAGTTACGGATCAAGTGTATCTACCTACTCAGAAAAATCCGATTTATTGGATTATGCCACCATGTTGGCTCCATTTTATAAGGAAGCCAATGTGAAGTCATTTTTTGATAAACTCGTTGCTGTAAACGACAAACCAACGCGGATTAAAACCTATGCTGTGCTGTTAAAAAACAAAATTCCTTTTGCAGACACTATCTTCACCAACTTTGCCAAAAACACGGAAACCAGATATGAATTATATGATGAATTGAAAGACAATAAGCTGCTTTCAGCATTTCCAAAACAATACTTAAACCAGCTCGATATAGCAACGTCTGACCTAAAAAGTGATGATTACAAAGAAGACAAAGACTCTGTCATTTTCCTCGAAAAAGTTATGGTACATACCAAGTCCGATTCAGGTTGGGTTTATTTTTTCAAGTGCTTTATTGCCAAAGACAAAAAATATTACTTGGATTATATAGGGCTAATGCCGGCTGATACAAACAAGGTGGAACTTTTGAGTTTGAAAAGCAAAAACAATTACAGTCTGTTCAGGTCTTATGATGCTGCCGAAAAATGGAAAGAAAGCAAGCTGCCGGAGATGAAGGACAAAATCAAAGACAAGTTCAGACTTTCAGGTCGGTTGAGGGTTAAAGATCCCGAAGAAACCAATTCTTCAATATTTGATTACTAACCTGATTTCGCATTTTTTCCTCCACATTAACAAGTCGGGTGGAATTAAAAGGAGGTGGTTCTATATAAAAAATCAACTATTTTATAATTGAAACGCTTATCCCGAACTCAGTTTACTCGTATAAGTAGAACATCGTTTGAGCAATCAACTCCGTATTTATAATAAATATAATCATTAAATATATCAATTCTTTTTAATGCTTTAGTCCAAACTTAATTACAAGAGGCAGATGGTCTGAGCCTATATTTTGTAGGACTTTCCTATCACAAACAAGCAGATGTTCATCAACTAAAAT
>DAOQII010000226.1:0-4214 GCA_035339455.1 Chitinophagales bacterium | reverse complement strand
TATTAATTTCTCATCCGTCAACTTATGACACATGGAGCATTTGGCCGGATCCATGAAGATTGCTTTCCCGGCTTCTGCATTTCCTGCCCCTGCTGTAGCTGCAGGTTGCTCAGTAGCAGCTGGCGGTGTAGTTTGATCAGAGGATGTACTTTCTGTTTTAGACGGATTACAAGACACCATCCATAAGGTGAATCCGATACCGCATATAGCAGTAAACCATTTAAATGTTTTTCTTTTCATATAAAATTGAATTTTAGGATAAAAATATCTTTTTTTCTGAATTCCCGATATTATTTTAAATTTATTTTTCCTTTTTGATTTAAAATTAAATCACTAATCGTTTTTGTTTTAAATAATTCTTTAATTTCTTTTCGATGCTGAATAAAATCATTATGCAAGGGACAAGGTTTCCTTTCTGAACAATTTTTCAAACCTAACACGCAACGATCAAAAAAATCAGGACCTTCTATTGCCTCTACTATCTGATATATAGTTACAGGTTTATTTTGCTTCTCGATGTAAAAACCACCATTGGGACCTTTTATTGAAGAAATTATTTTTTGACGAGCCAGCTGCTGTAAAATTTTTGCGGTAAATGGTTCCGGTGATTCTATTTCAGCCGCTATTTCCTTAACGCTTAAATTGATGCCTTCATTGCTCTTTGTGCAAATATAAATGACCGAACGAAGGGCATATTCACAACTTTTTGAAAATATCATACCATGATTTAGCTGTAAAAATACAATTACTCCCGAAATAACAGAATATGAGAAATGTCATTTTTTACATTGAGTACTATCAGTTTCAATAATTTTTGAAGACCTTAATTTTGGGATATAAATATCCTTTTATCTTTTTTAAAAAATAAACATGTTACGCACTTTCAAAAAATCAATTGTTTACTTCCTATTAATTGGAAGTTGCAACGCTGTATTCGCTCAACACAAAATCGAATTATCCGGTCAGTTTATACCTCGCTTAGAGCAACGACACGGGTATAGAACACTTGCTCCGAAAGATTCAAAAAGCTCGGTTTTTATCTCCGAAAGAATCCGGCTTAACTTTGACTATCAGAATAAATATGTACGAGTATTTACAAGCATTCAGGATGTACGTGTTTGGGGAAATGAACCACAGGCTCAAAATTATGGAAGCTTTGGTTTACATGAAGGCTGGGCAGAAATTTTTATTAAAGACAAAGCATCCGTCAAATTAGGTCGGCAAGAATTAGTATATGATGACCATCGTTTATTAGGAAATTTAGACTGGGTACAGGCTGCCCGCTCACACGATGCCATATTAATAAAAGTAAAACATAAAAATGCGCAGTTGCATATGGGTGGCGGATTTAATCAAAGCAGTGAAAACTTATTAGGTACTGTATACAAAGTAAAAAATTACAAAGCATTAGCTTTTGCCTGGTATAATCAAAAATTTGACAGTAGCAGATCTGCACTTTCCGTATATGCTATTGCAGACGGTATGCAAATAAACGATTCTGTTCCCACGACAAAATTCCGTTTCACGATTGGTCCTCGTGCTGAATTTAAATATAAACATGTAAATGCCAATATTGGCGCCTACGTACAAACAGGAAAAACAATTTCCGATAAAACAATACTTGCCTTTATGGCAAATGTTTATGCCGAATACACGCATCCTAAATTCAATATTGGTGCAGGCTATGATTATATATCAGGGCAAAATGCGTCTAAAACCACAAACACCAAATACAACTCATTTAATACGTTATACCCTACTAATCACAAATTTTACGGACATATGGATTACTTCTTGGATTTACCATCAGACACTAAATTAGGCGGTCTACAGGATGTATATCTGCGGTTGAACTATCGTCCAAAACCAAAAGGCATGTTAGGGCTTGATGCACATTATTTTTTAAGTGGAAACAAAGTTGCCAATCCCACGTCAGCAGGAAGCTATTTAAAACTGCCACTTGGATCTGAGCTTGATGCATATGGGACTTATAAACCATACGATTTTTTGGAAGTTCGAGCAGGATATTCCATCATGGCAGCTACTTCTTCCATGGAAGTCATAAAACCAACCGGAAGCCGCAAAGCTTATCAGGGTTGGTCATTTGTGATGATATCATTAAAACCAAGTTTTTTCAAATGGGAAAAAGAAGCAAAAGCTGAATAATTAAATAAACAATTTTATCACAATAAACTCAACAAAATGAAATCAAAATCAGCATTAAGGTTATCCGTCGGAATTATTATTCTGATGTCATTAAACCTTTTTTTTACATCCTGTAAAACCAACTCAAATGAACAAAAAGAAATCTGGTCTTCAGATCCGAAAGAAAAAATTGTAGGGGAAGAAAAGGCTATACTGACCGACCCTCCCATGGTGCCGCCTCAAATTACAAGAACTCATGCTACTAAAGTCATAGTAGAGCTGGAAGTCATTGAGAAAGAAATGGAAATTATGGATGGCGTAAAATATAATTTCTGGACTTTCGGAGGCACAGTACCGGGCAAGTTTATCCGTGTACGTGAAGGTGATTTTGTAGAATTTCACTTAAAAAATAATGCGAGCAGCAAACTGCCTCATAATATTGACTTACATGCCGTAACCGGACAAGGTGGTGGTGCTTCATCTACTTTTACAGCACCCGGACATGAAACTGTATTTTCGTTTACAGCAATAAACAAAGGCTTATTCATATACCATTGTGCCACAGCACCTGTGGGTATGCATATTGCCAATGGTATGTATGGCTTGATATTAGTAGAGCCGAAAGAAGGATTGCCAAAAGTTGACAAAGAGTTTTATGTATGTCAAGGTGATTTTTATACAAAAGGGGCTTATGGTGAAAGCGGCACCCAACCATTCGACATGGCAAAAGCACTGGAAGAGAACCCTGATTATGTTTTATTTAACGGAAGAGTTGGCGCATTAACAGGCGACAATACACTGAAAGCTAAAGCGGGAGAAAAGGTCAGATTATTTGTAGGTAACGGTGGACCTAATCTATTGTCATCTTTCCACGTAATTGGTGAAGTGTTTGACAATGTGCGGGTAGAAGGCGGAGACTTATTAAATCACAATGTACAAACTACAGCAATACCTGCAGGTGGATCTGCCATTACAGAATTCAGATGTGAGATACCGGGCAATTTCATCTTGGTTGATCATGCCATTTTCCGTACATTTAATAAAGGGGCACTCGGGATATTGTCAGTTACAGGAAATGATAACAAAACAGTTTATTCCGGTCAACTTTCCGACAATGTACTGCACAGTGAAGGAAGTGCTCTACAGACCATACCTGAACAAACACAATTAGCACCCGTAGCTAAAAACAAAGACGAAAGAATAGCGAAAGGAAAAACTGTATATACTAGTGTATGCCAGGCATGCCATCAACCGGATGCCAAAGGAATTCCAAATGCATTTCCTCCACTAGCTGCTTCTGATTATTTTAAAGGCAATCCTAATAAAGCTATCAGCGCAGTTGTGCACGGTTTATCATCACCTATTACTGTAAATGGCAAAACCTTTAACGGCATCATGCCACAACAAACATTAAGTGATGAAGAAGTTGCCAATGTTATTACTTATATTTTAAATAATTTTGGAAACGAAGGCGGTGAAGTTACCCCTCAGCAAGTAGCAGGTGTCAGAAAAACTTCAGCTCCGTCAGCAGCTAAATAACATGAAACAGATTATTATAACGATTTTTAATTTAACAATTTTCATTTTTGTGTTGGGGCAAACGCCTCATAATATGGTGTTTATCAAGGGCGGCACATATGTGCCGCTCTATTCTTTAGATTCTGGAAAAGCCGTGGTTAATTCATTTTACATGGATAAATATCCTGTTACGAATGCTGAATTTGAAAAATTTGTTTTACAAAATCCTCAATGGCATAAAAACAAAGTAAAAGCAATTTTTGCAGATAAAAATTACTTAAAAAACTGGAAGACTGATTCTACATTTGGTATAGCAAACAAAAATGAACGAAATAGTCCTGTTATTTATATTTCTTGGTTTGCCGCGAAAAAGTACTGCGAATGCCAGGGTAAAAGATTATTAACCGTGAAAGAATGGGAATTTGTGGCATTGGCTTCGGAAACAAAGAAAGATGCTTCTGGCGATGCAAAATTTAGCCAGAAAATATTAGACTGGTATGGCAAACCAACACCCAAACAATTTGCAGAAGTAGGAAAAGGATTTCGGAATG
>DAOQII010000225.1:0-4238 GCA_035339455.1 Chitinophagales bacterium | reverse complement strand
TTGAATTGCACCCTCAATGTCATTATTGTTTAATCTGGTTTTAATAGACTGTAAAAATGTATCTAAAGAACCTGTACCAGCCGCTCTGCTGATAGTTAGTAATCTTTCGATGAAAAACGTAATACAGATAATGAAGATTGCCATCAGAAATGGTACGATTACCCCACCCTGATAAAAGAGTCCGATAATGTTTTTCGGGTGACCTTTTTCATCTACTTGTCCTTTAAATACTGTGTAGAAAAGTACATTGGTAAAGATTACCGAAATCAATACTACCATCCCTGCGCCTAAGCCGACAGATTTGTTGTTTGTTTTTGCCTGAGCCATAATTAAAAATTTGAGTTTAAAATGATGTTTACTTTAATTTTACGTTGGCTGTAAAAATAGAACTTTTTTTTAATCCTGCATCCTTTTAACCAACGTAAAGATAAATAAAAAATTGCAACTAAGTTGCAAAAAAATGTGAATATTTTTTCTGATAGCCTCAAAATTAAAATTTAACCTGAATTAAACTAGAATATACCTGATAAATTGGGTAACCTGAGTTCGGGTTAAGCGTATCAATTGAAAAATAGTTGATTTTTTATGTAGAACCACCTCCTTTTAATTCCTCCACCTTGTTAAAGTGGAGGAAAAATTGAGAAATCAACTATCTTTATCAGCTTTTTTTCTTAACCCGAACTCAGGTTGATAAATTGGGTAAGCTTAATCTATTGAAAAATGCTGAAAATAAAGTCTGTAATGGAAAATAAAAAAAGGATTAGTATTGCTGTCAAATATGACATAACAACTCTAAGGTTTGGTTCTTGAGTTGTTTTTTAGTGTGTTCAAAATTGCGGGTAAAACCCAATATATAGCCACCACCGCCGGCACCACATAATTTCAGGTAATACTCTCCGGTATCTAATCCGCGCTTCCAAAGTTTATTAAACAAAGATGGAATCATAGGTTTGAAATGCTCAAACTGGAATTTAGATAACAGTTTCAGATAGGCAAAGAGGGTTTCTTTATCTCCATCTAAAAAGGCATGGATACAGTTGTTGGCAAATGGCTTGAGTTGTTTGTCTACGAATTCGCGGAAAGTGGGTTCTTCCATTTTCTGCATATAATATTTTACCAGAGGTTCTGTGCTCCTCGAAATGCCGGTATCTATCAGAAAGATAGCCCCTTTGCCATTGTTTTTCAGATGTACGGAAACGGGCTCAATATTTTCTTTACCATTAATGAGTAAAGGTAAATTGAGATAACAAATAAGCGGGTCTACTCCGCTGCTGTTGCCATGGAAATAAGATTCTAACTTAGCGAGTATTTGTTTGAGCTTGAAAACTTCTTCTTTCGTGGGTTTGTCGTTGAATTCAATTTTGTTCCTAGTGTATTTGCCATAAATTGCGGCTACCAGCGCACCGCTGCTTCCTACACCAAATCCTTGCGGAATGGAAGATTTAAAATAAATGCCTTGCTCAATATCTTTTTTGAAGGCCTGGATATCAAAATCAATTGCTAAAGATTGATTATCCAGACATTTTTCGATATAGTTTGAAAACGCTGCTAAATGTTGATTGGATTTTTGTGAGAATTCAGGATTGTTTTCATCTGCAACAAAAGTAAGCTGTCCTTGAAATTCGGAAAACGGTACGGTAAGTCCCATCGAATCCTGAATGATACTATACTCTCCGAAGAGTAAAATTTTGGAGTTATATGTTTGTTCTTTCGAAGTCAATTTCAGTTTATTTTTTCAGGTCCAATTCCCACACTATCATAAATGACTTTCCTGTTTTCACAATAACCTAACAATTCCTGTTCAATAAAAGTTTCCGCTTGCAGAGCATATTCCTGAGGATACAATAAATGCAGATTTGGTCCTGCATCTAAAGTAAAGCACAAAGGTACGTTATTTTCCTTACGGAATGTTTTTAATAAATCAATAATTTTCAGTGTGTTAGGCTTTAATAACATAAAACTGGGCTGTGAAGCCATCATGAGGGCATGTAAGGTAAGTGCCTCATTCTCTACAATTTCGCAAAAATGCTCTAAATCGGCTGATTTTAAAGCAATAATAATCTCCGACATATTGTCATCAGCCTGCCTATATCGGCTGGATGCAAAATAATTATTTTCCATCAAAGCATGTCCTGCCCGGCTGGAAACTTCCTTTTCCGTACTGGAAACTATTAAAATGGCATCTTTATAAGTTTTAAAAACAGGATGAATATGATCGGTATAAGGGATGGCATATTCATCAGCAGAATCTGGGATATGCGGATGCTTACCCCAAACTGCCATAGATGGGTAAATGGAACGACATGCTGAACCGCTTCCTAATCTTGCCAGTTTACTTGCTTTCTGCAATCGTAAACTTGTTTCAGTTTCGGGATGAAGAATTTCATTTTCCATATCCGTCAGGCACATGGCCAATGCCGACATGGATGAAGCAGAACTGGCTATACCGGTAGAATGCGGGAAAGAATTGGAACTTTGTATACGGAGATGATATTGTGATAATACAGGAATAAACTCCAGCATTTCTGTCAGGTATTTTTTTAGTTTAATTTCAAAGGCTTCTTGCTTTTTTTGCTCAAATAAAAACTCAAGAGAGATGGCATCAGATGTCTCTTTCTTTTTCTCGAATAAAAGACTGGTTTCGGTATAAGCCTGAGAAAGCGTGAAGCTGATGCTGGCATTTCGGGGAAGTTGCCTGCCGTGTTTTCCCCAGTATTTTATCAGTGCAATATTAGATGGGCTGCGCCATGTTGTTTTTCCTTCAGATAGCAATTCGGACATTTCCTATATATTACATATTATGTAAAAAGTGCTCTACCGTGAAATCTTGCAACAAGCCTACAAGAAAACCCAATACGGCACCGACTGTTATTAAAATCCATTCATCTTGTTTGAAAGCCGGTCGCAGAACGCCTTCAAATTCTTCAGGAGTGAGTTCCTGCATTTTGTTCACCAGTGTATTCTGAATATCCATGGCATCTTCAGCATATTTTTCAATATGTTTTAGAGCTACAGGCAACTGTAAAACCATCTTTTCTGTAATGACATCTTTCATTTCGCGATAGCGTTGCGAACCTACAGCAAAAACGACAACCGGTTTGAGAGCCCCTGCTTGCTCATCTACCATTTTTTGAATGTTTTTGTGAATCATAGTAAAAAGATTGTCAGATAACTTACCTTTTAATATAGATTCAATCATATTGCTTGGAGTGAGAATTTCTTTGGCAATTAATGCACCATATGCTGCGGAAACTTCTTGCTGGCGTTTAAAAAAAAGACCTTGCCATTTAAAAATACCCAAATACTTTGTTTCAGTTCTTGGGGTAAAAATCATTTTCAAAGCCAGCCAGTCGGTAAACCATCCGGTAAATAAACCAAATATGGGCATTACCCAGGCATTTTTAGTAAGCAGATAGGCTATCATTTGCACCAGACCAATAAGAAAGCCGAAATAAATTCCGGAATTGCGGATGAACTGAAACTCTTTAGCACCACTTTCTAAAAATATCTTGTTAAGCAGGGTTTTATCTTTGGTAAGATTAGTAATCACCATATCTTTCAAGTCAAAAATCTCGTTGAGATTATCTTTGGTTTGTTGCATCAACTCACGCACCATTTCAGGAGATTCTTGTTGAATACGACGAATCAGCATACGTTTGATGTTTTCAGGAATAGATTCCCACAAGTCAGGTTGGTAGTGGTTCATTACCTCGTGGGTGATTTTTTCCACGATAGGCAACATGGGCTTCTCCAGTTCCTTGGCTACGCGGTCGGGATCCAGCCTCGAAAAGATTTCCTCCGGTTTTATTAATCGGGATGTCAAAGTATCGCAGGCAATACCCGACATGATAGCCGCTTTGCGCGGAATAATGCCTTGCCAGCCAAGAAATGGTTTGATGCCAAAGAATTCTATCGGTCGAAACATCATTTCTATAGCAACTATTTTTGTAATATAACCAATTAAAGCAGCTATGAAAGGCATGGAGATATATACGTACCAATGCTGAACAAAATCAGCAGCGAGATTGGAAAAATAACTCATCCTGCAAAAGTAGAAAAATAGTATGGTAAAAACTGCTACCTGTCAAAATGATTATTTATATGAAAACAAGTACATTCATGTCAAATAAATTTCCCTTTTACCCTTTACTAACCTGAGTTCGGGATAAGCGTTTCAATTAAACTCAAACCCTAAAATTTTTTAGGTAATAGATAGATTTAGTTTATTGAGTAAAATT
>DAOQII010000224.1:0-4246 GCA_035339455.1 Chitinophagales bacterium | reverse complement strand
TAATCAAATCGTAGTTTGCCGCTTTAAAAATCTGAATAGCATCCGTAACATCTTTAGATATCGAAGCATTCATTTGCCGGGTAGCCATGGAGCGCATAAAAATGTGTTCGCTTTGAATGCTGTTCATGCGAATACGGTCGCCCAGTAGTGCCCCTCCTGTTTTTCTGCGTGATGGGTCAACAGAAATAATAGCCACATATTTATCCGGAAAATCCAGGATAAAACGACGTACAATTTCATCGGTCAGCGAGGATTTGCCGGCTCCGCCCGTGCCGGTGATACCCAGTATTGGTATTCGGTCGTCAGTTGACAGTCCACCACTTTTATCTGTAGCTGGTGAGCTGTGGTCTGAAAACAGTTTATTAAACTCGTCAGGGTAATTTTCAGCACAGGAAATCAGTTGGGCTATTTGTTTAGGATTTTTTTGTTCGAGTAATTTGCTGTCAAAAGCTGTATCTTTTCCTGTCGGGAAATCACATTGTTGCAACAAATCGTTTATCATGCCTTGCAAACCCATCGCTCTGCCATCATCGGGTGAGTAAATGCGGTTGATGCCATAAGCCTGTAATTGTTCAATTTCGGAAGGCAGGATAGTACCGCCGCCGCCGCCGAAGATTTTAATTTGTCCGCTGTTTTTTTCGCGCAGCAAATCATACATGTATTTAAAAAACTCCATGTGGCCGCCCTGATAAGAGGTGAGGGCAATGGCGTTGGCATCTTCTTCAATGGCACAATCTACGATTTCGGCTACAGAGCGGTTATGACCGAGATGTATGACCTCTGCCCCGCTGGCTTGTATGATGCGTCGCATGATATTGATGGCGGCATCGTGTCCGTCGAACAGAGAGGCTGCGGTAACGATGCGGATTTTGTTTTTTGGAATATAGGGTGTCGGATTTTGCATAAGCTGAACTATTGAACAAATTTACTAAATCCGCCTTAGAGTTTAAAATAACATAATGCATAGCGAGTGGGCGTTATTGAAATAACATTTTCTATAAGGAATAGATAAGAAAACTACGTTCTGGTAGTCGTTATGAATCATAAATTAATATTGAACACAGAAAAAACGGATAGGACAGATAAATACAGATAAAAATCAGTACCGTTTGTGTATTCCGTGTTCTTAAATAAGTGATACAATTGTAGAATAGCAAATATCAGATAGAAAATATTTTATTTTAGCAAGATGAATATAAAACCAATTGTAGTTTTTTGAATTCAAATAGAGGAATAGACTTTTATAAAATGATGACGAATGAGAAATGTATTAGAAAATCTCCTACATGGGCAAGGTGAACTTTTTCAAAAAGAACAAGGTGTAATTTCACTTTTTCCTGCCTTTATTAGTTGTTTTATTGCTATTCAGCTGGTGTACTCACCAGCCGATTGAATTGTATTTATGTCTTCAACTTTTCTTCAAAATACTGCCATAGTTTTTCTTTCGGCACGGGTGCGGTTATGCTTACCGGTTCTTGTTTTACCGGATGTAAAAAATCCAGCCGACGGGCATGTAAATGTATGCTTCGCTTATCTTCATTCGGGCGGTCAAAACCGTATTTGATATCACCCTTTATTGGGCTGCCAATTTTTGCTAACTGGGCTCTAATCTGATGAAATCGACCTGTTTCAAGTTGAATTTCAAGCAAATGATAATTATCCGAACTACAAAGTATTGAATAATGCAGTTTACAAATTTTACTATGAGCCACTTCTTTATCAAACAACCTTGCACGTTTTGCTTTTTCGTCTTTTATGTGATAATGTACTAATGTGTCTTCATTTTTTGGCGGTTTATTTTTTACTACCGCCCAATAGGTTTTCTTAACTGCTTTAGTCTTAAACAACTCATTCATCTTGCTCAAGCCCTTGCTGGTGCGGGCAAACAATACAGCACCCGACACAGGACGGTCGAGGCGATGTATAACCCCCAGGAATACATTGCCCGGTTTTGTGTATTTGGATTTCAGGTAGGCCTTAATTTCATCACTTACAGGAGCATCGCCGGTAATATCAGCTTGCACAATATCTCCACTATTTTTGTTTAGGGCTAACAAGTGATTATCTTCATAAAGGATATCTATTGACATAAAATTCTTTAGTTTAACAAAGTTAGGCTAATTTTACAACATGTCGAATCAGCCAATAGTCATTTTAGGCATGCACCGCAGTGGTACTACTATGGTTACAAAGTTATTGGAAAACTTGGGTTTGTTTGTAGGTGCTGAGAAAGAGCCGAATAATGAGGCTATGTTTTTTTGGGAAATTAATAACTGGATTTTTGATTTACACACGGCTACAGCTGAGAAACCGTATAATATGCAGTTCACCAATCCTGCTTGTCGCAAGGTAATTGAAGAGAGTCTGCATTATCATGTTCAATCCCGAAGGAAAAAAAAGTTTCTTGGTGCACTTAATAATCAGTTTTCATCAATTACAGAACTGGACATTCCGTGGGGCTGGAAAGATCCTAAAAACACGTTTACACTTGATTTCTGGAAGTCCGTTTTCCCAAATCCAAAAATCATTCACATTTACCGTAATCCGGTTGACAGTATTGCCAGTTATATTGAGCGGGATTTAGTGCTAAAGAATAAGTTTGAGTGGAACTGGAAAAAAAAGTTGAAGCGCAATTTGCTGGTCAGTAAAAACTTCCATGAAAATTTCAGGATTTATGATTTTGAACAAGGTTATTTGGTCTGGAAAGCTTATGTAGAAAAGGCTTCATCGTTAAAATACGATAATACAGATTTTATAGAGATAAAATATGAAGACTTTTTATCAGAACCTGAAATTTATCTGGCTCAATTGTTGGATTTTTGCGGACTATCTCCGGATGAAAATGCGAGATACATCCAAATCAAGCAACTAAAAAAAGACCGCGCGTATGCCTTTACACAAAATGAAAAACTATATGCTTTTTATCAGCAAATAAAAGAAGATAATATTGTAAAATATTTGGGATATGGCGACTTGTAGTTGAAGGCTAAAATCCTGCGTTTGTCTTAGTATAGTTAGAAAATTACTTTATTTTCTCTCCAGTACTTTCTCCACTTTTTCAATAATATCCTTAGGCATAAGACCATATTTTTCGAGTAATTGGTCAGGCGTGCCACTTTCACCAAATGTATCTTGCACCGCAACCATTTCAATAGGTGCCAGATGCTTTCTGGATAAAACAGAGGCCACACTTTCGCCTAACCCTCCTGCTTGCTGATGTTCTTCAGCAGTCACCACACATCCTGTTTTTTTCACCGACTGCAAGATAGCTGCTTCATCCAAAGGTTTGATGGTATGCATATTTATCAGCTCAACAGAAACGCCTCGTCGTTCCAGCTCTTGTGCTGCTAAAACGGCATGCCATACCAAATGCCCGCAGGCTATAATAGTTACGTCTTTACCTTCAGATAAATATTGTGCTTTTCCAATTTGGAAATCAGGGTCTTCTGCCGGTGTAAAAATGGGCCATACCGGTCGGCCAAAACGCAGATAAGTGGGTCCCTCGCGTTCAATGATCGTTTTGGTAGCCAATCGCGTTTGATTATAATCACAGGGTACAACGACGGTCATATTGGGTAACATTTTCATCAGCCCGATGTCTTCCAGAATTTGATGTGTTGCTCCGTCTTCACCTAAAGTAAGTCCGGCATGAGAACAGCAAATTTTTACATTCTTATCCGAGTAGGCTACACTTTGACGAATTTGATCGTAAACACGTCCTGTTCCGAAGTTGGCAAAAGTGGTTGCCACCGGGATTTTTCCGCCGATGGTCAGTCCTGCCGCTATGCCTATCATGTTGGCTTCGGCAATACCGGTTTGGATAAAACGGTCCGGAAACTTTTCAATAAACTTTTCAAGCTTAAGCGAACCGATAAGATCGGCACATAAGGCAACCACATTAGGATTGGCCAACCCTGCTTCGTATATACCTACTCCAAACCCGGAGCGCGTGTCTTTTTTATCAGTAAAAGTTATTTGTTGTAAGCTCATTTTTTAATGTTGATGTGGCTAAAATTTCAATTTGAAAAATAAGGCTATATCAGCATTTTTCAAAATAAAAGAAGGGCTAAATGCAGACAATATAAAATAATTATGCTGTTTGATGATTATTCTATAAGCTGTATACTTTCTTGTAGCTGATTATTAAAATCAACAACTATAAATCATGTAAGAAATAGGTGAAATTCTATAAGTAGCACAACGTATAAGCCATATACTTTTGTAACATCAAAAAAACAAAACAAAC
>DAOQII010000223.1:0-4258 GCA_035339455.1 Chitinophagales bacterium | reverse complement strand
TAGCTATAAAGCAAATTATGAAAAGTGCGAATTTTAACGTCAAATTTGAAAATCTAGCTCACTACGTTCGCAGTTGATTTCTATGACAAAAACAAACAATTTACATTAAACTGAATTCCTAAACTAGTACACAAATACAGAAAAATTATAATTACTAAAAAAGGCCTTTTATTGTTCTTGATTTATTGCTCCACTTTTGTATCAAGACAAAAGGGGAAGAATACAAAAACACGGCAACATGAATAACCAAAAAAGCTAACCCAAAAACAAGATAAAAATTGTATATTTAAATACAAAGTCGTTAAGTTTAGTCAACTGTAAAATAATTGATTTAACCTTTTTTATCCTCCAACTTAACAAGGAGGAGGAATTAATAGGAGGTGGTTCTATATAAAAAATCAACTATTTTAAAATTGAAATACTTTTACCGAACTCTGGAGAATAAAGTAGATGGTCTTTAAACGATAAGCGTTACTTTTTTTCTGCAATTATCTTTGTCGTTGAATAACCTTCCAGCAACGGAATGATAACGACCTCTCCGCCGCATTGAATCACAAATTCTGCTCCTGCAATTTTATCAGCTGCATAATCACCCCCTTTTACCAAAACATGGGGATGCAAGTGTCTGATAAGTTGAATGGGTGTATCTTCTTCAAATGAAATAATATACTGGACATCATCCAATTCAGCGAGATGCTTGCACCGAATGGCTAGTTCTTCAATTGGACGATTATCTCCTTTTAGTCTTTTTACAGATGCATCCGAATTAACGGCCACAATTAAAACATCACCTAATTTTCCGGCTTCGCTTAATAAATACAAATGTCCTTCGTGCAACAAATCAAAACAACCATTCGTGAAAACAATAGTCTTATTATCAGGAATATTTTCTTGTAAAAGAGATAAATCACTAAAGATTTTAGCGTGCTGTTGTTTCATGGTTAGCATCTTTGTTTAAGACACTCAATAAAGTTAAGGAGAGCATACCCCCTATCAGCATCCCGAGTGTTTGCACCGCCCAGGCAATCATACCGATTGCTAATGCACTGTTTGGATTCACGCCAAAAGACATCAAAATAGTTTGAATAATGATAGGAAAAATGCCTATACCTCCCGGTGTGAGTACGACTGCCATCGATCCGAAAATAAGACATACCAAAGCTGATACAACAGGTAAATTTGACGTTTCGGGTAGTGCCTTATAATTCATGTAAAACATAACCAAATAGGTAACCCACAATCCAACTGTAAGCAAAAGAAACTGCGGCATTTCTTTGATGTCTTTCACCGAAAAAACAGAAATCATTAGGCTCTTAATCTTGTTTTTCATTTGTTCTTTCAAGGCATCAACACCATGTTTGCGAATAAATAATAATGAATATGCAAGTAACCCGAATATGATAATAAATGGAATTGACCATTTTAATACTGTCATGATTGTGCTGCCACCCATCCCGGCTGTCTTAGCTTTAAAAGTATCATACATTGCCAAAAAGTTGGCTTTACCCATGAGCAAAAGAGTAATTAATACAACAATTCCTAGACAGATTACATCAATCAGGCGCTCTGTTACCATAGTACCGATAGATTTTTCTACCGGAACTTTTTCATATTTCGCCAGAATTGAACAACGGGTAACTTCACCTAACCTCGGAACAAAGAGATTGAAAAAATACATAATCATCACAGAAAAGAAGGTATTCCAATAACCCGGATAATAGCCAAGTGGACGGAGCATTAGTCTCCATCGCTGTGTACGGATAAAATTGCTGATAAAGCCGACAAGAGGAGCAAGCAATACCCAAAAATAATTGGCACGTTTAAAGGCGTTTATCGTTTCTGTTTTATCATTTTCAGGCATGGCATTCCAGAACCATATAATCAACCCGATACCTAAGGCTAATGGAATTAAAATTTTAAGTACGGATTTTACAGATTTCATAAGCGTTGATAGAACCGTTAAAGGTTATTTACATTCACAATTGCATTGCTTTCATTAACATAAACGGCTTTTGGAGAATGTTCTTTGGCTTCTTCTGCGCTGAGCATGGCA
This sequence comes from Chitinophagales bacterium, assembly GCA_035339455.1. Classification (GTDB taxonomy): domain Bacteria; phylum Bacteroidota; class Bacteroidia; order Chitinophagales; family JADIYW01; genus JADJSS01. The sequence continues at coordinate 2,205 of DAOQII010000223.1, read as the reverse complement.
TAAGCAATAACAATAAGCTTGTCGCCAAGATGAACCTTACGTGCAGCAGGCCCATTCAAACAAATTTGCCCCGAACCGCGCTCGCCTTTGATAACATAAGTTTCAAATCGCTCGCCGTTATTAATATTGACAATCTGCACCTTCTCGTGTGGCAATATGCCGGAAGCATCCAGTAAATCTTCGTCCACGGTAATGCTTCCCATATAATTAAGGTTGGCTTCTGTTACTACAACACGATGCAGTTTTGCTCTAAAAACATGAACAAACATAAGTCATAAATTTTCGGTGTAAAAATAGGGTTAATAATCGGCATTGCAATTACCGGATAGTTAAATTGTAATTGCCGGAAATTGGGCTTACTGCAAAATCATATTGTCAATTAGTCTTACTTCGCCTACTTTGGCGGCAATCAGTACAGCGAGAGGCAGTTCTGCTGTATATTCATCCACAACTTCCAGTGTTTTTCCATTGATGATTTTCAGATATTCTACTGATATAAGCGGGTCAGCATTCAGCTTTTCAGTTTCTTCATGCAACAAACTATTTAAGTCGGCTTGTTTAAGTTCATTTTTGATGAGATAAAGTGACTTGGAAAGTTTAACCGCTGCTTGCCTGGCTTCACGTGAAAGACGCACATTCCTGCTGCTCATCGCCAAACCATCCTGCTCTCGCAGGGTATCGCAAATAATAACCTTTACCGGAAAATGAAAAGCCTCCACCAGTTTAGTAATGACCATGCATTGCTGGTAATCTTTTTGCCCCAAAAACAAAAAATCGGGTTGCACGATTTCCAATAAGCGTTTAACGACTTGTACGACGCCTTCAAAATGCCCGGGACGGTGCTGTGCTTCAAGTGTTTGCCCCACAAATCCCAAATCCAGTAGCACTTTATTTTCTGCACCTGCCGGATATATCTCTTCCACTCCGGGAATGAACACAACATCGCAGTTCGCCTGAATCAGCATTTCAATATCTCGATCTACCTGAATCGGGTATCTTTCAAAATCTTTTTTATCGTTGAATTGTGTTGGGTTGACAAAAATGCTGCAAACCGTAATGTCTGTCTGCGCGTTCGATTTTTCTATCAGCGAGATATGGCCTGCATGCAATGCTCCCATGGTAGGCACGAAACCTACAGAAGAATTTGCTAAATTTTTGATTTCCAGTAAATAAGATTGTAATTCGGCAACTGTCTGAAAAACCTTCATATAGTATATTTTACATTTCTTAAACAATTTTACCACTATTAATCCGTATCTTTGCACAATATTTTTTGAAATTTTTATAAATTATTGACTCAGCGGCGTATGGAAAAGAAACGATTACTATTTGTTACTCACGAAATGGATCCGTATCTGGTATTGACCGATGCGGCACATATAGTTAAGAAATTAGCCCCATTTGTAAATGATAACGGACTGGAAGTCAGAGTGTTGATGCCCAGATTTGGTGTTATCAACGAAAGAAGAAACAGACTTCACGAAGTGGTGCGCCTTTCCGGTATAAATATCATTATTGATGATGATGATTATCCTTTAATATTAAAAGTGGCTTCTTTGCCCGGTGCCCGTATTCAGGTGTATTTTCTGGATAATGAAGAGTTTTTCAAAAGAAAATTCGTTTTTCATAACGAAGAAGAAAAATTTTATGAAGATAATACCGAGCGTATGATTTTCTTTAACAAAGCCACGATGGAAACCATCAAAAAATTTGGATGGGCACCTCATCTTATTCATGCACATGGCTGGATGAGCAGTTTAATCCCGCTTTATCTAAAAACTCAATATGCCAAAGATCCCGTGTTTGCCAATACGAAGTTGATATATAGTGTGTATGAAAAAGAGATAAATGACAAGCTGGGTAAAAACTTTATCAAAAAGGCCATGATCGGCGATAATATCAAAGAAAAAGACATGGATACCTACAAGGCATTGACTAATGAAGCATTCACTTTAGGTGCAGTTGAATATGCCGATGCTGTCATTCAGGGCAGTGAAAATATTAAGGATATTGCCGCTATTAAAAAAGCAGCCGGCAAGAAGCCATTTCTCGGTTATGTTGGATTAGACGACGTAACTACAGCCTATTTAGATTTTTACAAACAACTATTACAATAATCATCCCATTCAGCAGTTTTATACAACATGAAGAAATTACTTCCGGTTTTAGTTGCCATGATTTCCCTTTATATCGGCGCATGTAAGA
>DAOQII010000222.1:0-4282 GCA_035339455.1 Chitinophagales bacterium | reverse complement strand
AGACAAAACCTATGTTTCTGAGGTATGTACTTCTATTGATAAACTGGATAAAGTGGCTTGGACAGAAGTAGAAAAAGAACTTTCAGAAAAAAATATACCAACTGCATCCATTCAAAAATTGCATGATTTAATCTCCAAAGAAATTACTTTAGAGGCTATAAAAACCGAACTCTCCGGCATTGAAATTGCACAAGAAGGCATCCGAGAGCTCGAAGAAATTTTTAATTATTTGCAGGTTTTACAAGTGCCTGCTACAAGCTATACTTTTGATATTTCATTAGCCCGCGGACTTGATTATTACACAGGTCCCATTTATGAGATAAAACTACCTAATCATCCGCATATCGGCTCCTTGGGCGGTGGTGGCAGATATAATGGGCTGATTGCTTATTTCGGTGGCAGAGATTTACCCTCTGTAGGCACTTCCTTGGGTTTAGACCGCATTTATACTGCTCTTGAACAACTGAATTTATTGACTACAGAAAAAACGTCTACAAAAGTTTTAGTATGCAATTTTGGCAAATCCACTTTGCAAGCTTCGCTGGAATGGACTGCCGAGTTGAGAAAAAACGGAATTGCTTCCGAGCTTTACCCCGATGCTACCAAGATGGGCAAGCAATTCACCTATTGCGATAAAAAACAAATCCCTTTCGTCTGTATTATCGGAGAAGAAGAAGTACAGAGCGGAAAAATTGGTTTTAAAAACATGCATACGGGTACTCAGGAGAAATTGACAAAAGAAGAGATACTCGCCTTATTAAAATAATTTACAGTTCAATTTGAATTTACGTAGATAAAATTCAATATAACAATATATATCATTAACCTCATAAATGTATGCTGACATTTTATTATCAAAAGGCAATCTTTTAAGCAAATTATCTTATTTTTGTAAAAAATTGGATATGAAATTTAGTGTCGACAAACAGCCTGATTATGTAGCCTATGAGCTTCTGGATGATAAACTGACTTCCTTAAATGCACCTGTCTTAAAATCAGAATTGGTGGTGGCAAATGCCGAAGGTTTTAAAAATATGATTGTCGATCTGGGCAATGTAAAATTCGTAGATTCATCAGGATTGAGTTCATTATTAATCGGTCATCGTTTGTGTAAAGATGAAAAAGGAAAATTCTGTCTTTGTGGCTTAAATGACACCGTAAAAAGCCTGATTAAAATTTCCAAATTAGACGATGTGCTACATATCTATTCTACTCAGCATGATGCTATTGATGCATTGAGCAAAAAGAAAAAAGCACACTAATTGATCATTGAATACCACTGCTTATTATGAATACCTGTGCGTTGACCATACTCGGTTGCAACTCCGCTTTGGCAGAACATGGTAGAAACCCTACGGCACAGGTTTTGCAAATGTGCAACCATACGTTTCTGATAGATTGTGGAGAAGGAACACAAATGCGCATTCAGCAATACAATGTAAAATGGTTTAATATAGACCATATTTTTATTTCTCATTTACACGGCGACCATTACTACGGATTAATTGGTTTACTGACTACTTTTAATTTATTAAAGCGGCAAGCAGATTTGACAATATATGCACCCAAAGAATTGAAAGCTATTATTGATATTCAATTAGCAGCCAGCAACACAAAATTAAATTACAACTTACATTATATCGAAACACATTCAGAAACGCCTCAGCTGATTTTTGAAGATGATACCCTGACTGTTCACACCATCCCTCTACAACATAAAATTCCGACGACCGGATTTTTATTCAGAGAAAAAATTGGTAACAGAAAGTTGCTGATAGAGAAATTAGAAGGACGCAGTTATCAAAAAGCTGACTTAAAACTATTGAAACGAAATACGGATATTTTGGATGATGACGGCAATCCTATTTTTGCCCGTGAAGTAACTGCTGATCCTAATCCGGCTAAGAGTTATGCATTTTGCAGCGATACGATGTATAACGAAACTATGTTTGACCAAATTCGTGGTGTAGACTTATTATATCATGAATCTACTTTTCTGCATGATTCCTTGCAGCGTGCCGAAGAAACCAGACACAGTACGGCCTTGCAGGCAGGATTGACAGCAAAAGAAGCACAAGTAAAACAACTCTTAATTGGTCATTATTCGTCCAGATATGCTAATTTAACACCTTTGCTGGAAGAAGCACAAACAGCATTTGGAAACACAATTTTAGCTGTTGAAGGACAAACTTATCAATTTTAATTTATGGAATATACTCATCTTTCAGATACCGGTGTGAGTGTCAGTAAAATTTGTTTGGGAACAATGACATGGGGACAGCAAAACACCGAACAGGAGGCACATGAACAACTTAATTATGCCATAGAAAATGGGATAAATTTTATTGATACTGCCGAGATGTATGCCGTTCCTGCCAATCCTGCTACGCAGGGTTTGACTGAAAAATATATTGGTTCTTGGCTAAAAACTCAAGACAGAAGCAAACAGATTGTTGCTACAAAAATTGCAGGACCAAGTGCAGCAACTAAGCATATACGAGGTGGTTCTAAGTTTAACAGCGAACATATTACTGCCGCAATAAACGACAGCTTAACCAGATTACAAACCGATTATATCGACATCTATCAGCTACACTGGCCGGAAAGACCAACCAATTATTTTGGGGCTTTGGGTTATACACATCATGCTGATGATGCAGTTACCGATTTCAAATATGTGCTTGAAATTTTGACCGGTTTTATTGAGCAAGGGAAAATTCGTTATATCGGTATTTCCAATGAAACGCCCTGGGGAATGATGCAATTTTTAACTACTGCGCAACAATATGATTTACCTAAAATAGTTTCTATACAAAATCCGTATAATTTAGTGAACCGCACTTTTGAAATTGGATTAGCTGAAATGTCGATACGTGAAAAAGTGGGCTTGCTGGCTTATTCGCCTTTAGCCGGAGGCTTGTTGAGTGCTAAATATTTGCAGGGCAAGCGTCCGGAAAATTGTCGTTATACCTTATGGCCAAATTATTTTGGAAGATATAAACATCCGAATACCATGCGTGCAGTAGAGGCGTATGCGAAGCTGGCAGATGATGCCGGAATGACATTGCCGCAAATGGCTTTGGCTTTTGTAAATTCCAGAAAATTTTTAAGTGCAAATATCATTGGAGCAACCAATTTACAGCAGTTGAAAGAAAATATTTCCAGCATCAACGTAAAACTATCAGAAGATATTTTAAAGAAAATAGAAGAAATCCATTTGGAGTTTCCGAACCCCGCGCCATAAAATTTGAAATTATAGATTTTGAATTTTGAATAAAACTCCGTTTGTAGTATTTATTATTTGAATTCAGCTAATCATAAAGAAACTTATCGCAAATATAATTCTTACCATTTAGACAGATATGTTTTTTAATATGTTCAACAACTCTTCCACTTTGTCTAAAGCGAGCATGGTATGTTTATCGCTAAGTGCTTTTTCCGGTTCAGGATGAGTTTCTAAGAAAATACCATTTACCCCTGAAACTATACCACATTTGGCAAGCGTTTCAATGTATTGTGTCAGACCTAAAGTTATTCCTGTCGAAGAATTAGGCTGTTGCACCGAATGCGTGATATCTAAAATGGTAGTCATCTTCTGTGATATTAGTTGAGCAATATTTCTGAAATCGACAATTAAATCGTGATAGCCAAACATATTGCCACGTTCAGTAATCCAGACTTTATTATTGCCGGTAGATTTTACTTTTTCGGCAGCGGCAATCATCGTATTAGCATCAGCAAATTGTCCTTTTTTGATATTGATAATTTTTCCTGTTTCTCCGGCAGCGATTAAGAGTTCAGTTTGCCTGCACAAAAATGCAGGAATCTGAATTACATCCACGATGTCTTTTACTTTGTTGCAGTCTGTCGTTTCATGTACATCAGTCAAAATTTCAATAGCCAGTTTTGATTTTATATTTGCGAGTATTTGCAAAGCTTTATCCTCCCCTATTGTAGAAAATGAGTTTAATGTACTGCGATTCGCTTTTTTATAAGATGCTTTGAAAATAAATGGAATTTTCAAGGATGTGCATATTGTTTTTAGTCTTTCAGCAATTAAAAAACACAAGTCTTCGCTTTCTACAACACAAGGACCAGCAATTAAAAAAAATTCTGCCATATCGAAGTTTTAATTTATCATTCTTTGCTAAAATAAGGATAAATTTCAGAAATAATTTGAAACATTAAAATGTTCAAATGAGTAGTTTTCGTAATTTGATTTCTTAGTTATAAACCTGAGTTCGGGTTAAGAAAATTAAGGTGAAAAAAATAGTTGATTTCT
>DAOQII010000221.1:0-4309 GCA_035339455.1 Chitinophagales bacterium | reverse complement strand
CCGCACTGCTTCTGTAAAATATTTTATCGACTACTTCGCATTCCGGGTTGCTTTTATCACCTGTGCAATCCATGAGCGATGCGCCTTTCGAAGGTATTACACCGTTTCTGATTTTTTCTATCCACACATCTTTAAATCCGTTATCGTAAAATAATCCTATCGTATCACCCATACGTGTATATCTGCTGTTAAAATCGCCCATTACAATAACGGGCATATTTGCAGAGTGGGTTTGAATATATCGCATCAACTGAACAATATTGTTTCGTTGGCTGCCATGTCGGCGTTATCACTTCCTGCATTGGCATGTACATTATAAAAATGAATACTAACTTTTTTATTAATCGCGATACGGGTAAAACTAAATCCTTTTGGCGTCAAACAATCAAACCCGTTGCAGGCATTCCACTTTTGGCGAAATAAGTCATTAATCGGATAGATTGAAAACGTATTGAGTCCATCGCCGTTGGGAACACATCCTTTGGTGGGTGTAACAAACGGATGTGCGTAATTTTGCACCAGCAACCTGTCATGGTAGCAAAAGTCTTCCTGTACTTGTACGATATCGACTTTATTTAGCAATTTCCCGACATCACTCATATGTAAAACCGGAAACTGGTCGGCATTAAATCCTTGAGGTAAGCCGGCAACATTGTAGGTCAGCACCGAAAAATCTCCGTTGTTGTCATTCTCTTTTTTACAGGAGAGAAACAGCATGGAGCTTATAAAAAATAAAATAAGAGCGTTCTTCATTTGGAGATATTTTAATTAGTATCGTATTGGATTCATTTGATTTTATTTTCAATACTTACAATGCGGTTACTTCTCTTCAGAATTATTTGTCGTACCGGAAATACCCTTGCAATGCAAAACAAAAAAAGATGGCGTTTGTGCATTATTTTAATAATTGAGTGGAAAGACGATGACCTAAAGATTTAATCGTTAATCCCGGATTGATGCCCGGCGCATTTGGGTAAATACTCGAATCGCAGATATACAATGTATTGTAACCATGTACATTAAACTCCGGACTGACAACAGATTTTGCAGCATCTGTTCCCATCACACAGCCGCCCATTAAATGCAATCCGAAATAAAAATCGGATTCAAAAACTTCTTTGGCTCCGGCAGTAGTCAATATATTTTTTATAGCTTGTAATCCTTTGTTTTTGCGGTCTTTATCTTGTTGAGTCATCGGTTTTACGATGGTCAGTTTGCCTTTGTTATCACATTGAATTTCGCCCACGTTTTCATCGCGTACTGCTACTTCTATACATTGCATGTAGCGGTATTGTTTCATGAAATACTGGTGTTTTGCCCCGGTTACATTCATAAGCATACCGATAGAAATGGGCGATGCAAATACATTTTCGAGCTTAAAGCCATTTTTGCGAAATTCAGGATCATCCGATGCTACTGATTGGAACATCAGCTTATGAGCATCTACTATTTCGTTTTGAAAACCCAACCACATAAACTGGGGATGTGTGGCAAATTTTTTACCCAAAACAGGAAATTTCTGTTTAAATCCACTCATGGTCATCATGCGTGTAGTTCCAAATGCACCACCCGCCAATATTACTTTCTTTCCTTCAAAACTTACCTTGTTGCCGTTTTGTATTCCGGATATTTTACACGTATCAGCATTGGGTGCTACTTGATGTATTTCTGTTTCTGTGCTAATTTCCAATCCTGTTTTTTCTGCTTTTTGAATAAAAGCTACTAATGAACTTTGCTTAGAATCACGGAAGCAGCCGCCAAGGCATCCGATGCAGTCATTACCATGTTCTGCTCCACAATCACTTTGTCCTCTTCGCAAATATTTCCATTTATAACCGAGTTGGTCGCAAGCTTTAGTATATAATCGAGCATTTCCATTTCGTTCGTTTTCGGTAAACTTATGCAACACTAAATCACTTTCTACCTGATTGTAATGTTTATCCATTTCGGCAGAATTAAACCAGTCCACACCGCTTTCAGCTTTCCAGTCATTAAAAGCGATATCATCAAATCTGTCCATCAGACATTGATACACGATAGATGAACCGCCCACCATTTTAGTTCGCAGAAAACCCATTCTGCCATCTTTGGCAAATTCAATTCCTCCGCCCCAGTATAAATAAGCTGATGTTTCTGCTTCTGTTTTTGGAAAGGTGTTTTTTCTGTAAAATTTTCCTGCTTCAATCAGTAGTACTTTTGCTCCGCCTTGATGTAAATAATAGGCTAATGCTCCGCCACCGGAACCTGAACCCACCACGATAAAATCGTAAATCATGAGAAATTAAATTTATCTCACAATATACCAAAAAACAAGTACAAAATATATAGAAGATAAAAAATGAAATTTTAACTGACCGCTTAAGTATGTGTTGTATGTGTCATCTGGTTTTACTGCAAGATGAAGTAAGTCCAATGTCCTCATCATTTACAGATCCACGCTATATTATTTAATCAATTATGCCTGTTACTAAAAATGGGTAATGGCTACTTGCAAGACATCTTTGATGCTTTCGTACATATTATCGTAATAATTATGCAAATTGTCTTTGTGTACCCAAATGGCTTGTTCAATATCTTCTTCTGTTTGAGGCAACAATAAATCATTGCCATTATTTTCCATCATAAACCAATATGTCTGTTTAAGGCAATTCACTCCGTTTAGCACATATGAATGATAGGTGCAATCCTGATTGGAGAAGCCAAATGTGACAGGTTGTAATATATTGAGTTGGTTTAATCCCGTTTCTTCTTCAATTTCACGAAGTGCGGCTTCATCTATACTTTCACCTTCATCCACTTTTCCTTTGGGTAAATCCCAAAAACCTCTTCTGAAAATTAACAATACATGATGATTTTCATTTAGCACTACTCCACCTGCAGCAATAATGGGCTGAAAAAATGAGCTGAAAACCTCTTTAATCGTTTCAGGGTCTTTGCCAAATATAATCCAGTTGCTGTTATTGTCATTGCTCTGTAATATGGTAATGATATTTTGCAGTTCGCCTTTATTAGTATAGGCTTGCAAAATATAATCATCTTGTAAGGCTTGTTTTACTTGCGTGGGATTGGCAACAATAAACACTTTTTTGCCGTTGATGTTGAATTTATACATGGGAATTTTAATTTATGCCGTTTATCATTTTTTGTTTAACAAAATACTTCTATCTTGCCTGACTAAATACTTATGGAAAATATAGCCTTTAAAGAAAAATTAGCTGAATATTTACTGCAAATAAAAGCAATTCAAATCAACGTACAAAATCCTTTTACATGGACTAGCGGTTGGAAATCTCCGGTTTACTGTGATAACCGCAAAATTTTATCTTATCCTGATGTGCGCACTTTTGTAAAAGAAGGATTTATCGGATTAATAAATGCCTACTACCCACAGGTAGAATGCATTGCCGGAGTGGCTACAGCTGGCATTCCGCATGGTGCCATTATTGCAGATGCGCTTAATTTACCCTTTATCTATGTGCGTTCTAAGGCCAAAGAGCATGGTATGGGCAATACGATAGAAGGCAGCCTTCTGCACGGACAACAAGTTTTAGTGATTGAAGATACGATCTCTACGGGTGGCAGTTCGTTAAAAGCCGTGCATGATTTGCGTGAAGCCGGTGCAGATATTCTGGGTATGTTAGCCATTTACAAATATGGATTTGCGTCTACGAAAAAACGATTTGAAGATGAAGGCGTTCAGCTTAAAACACTGACGAACTACGATATTTTAATCAATGCGGCAATTAAACAGGATGATATCTCATCGGAAGATATGGAAACACTGAAGTTATGGAAACAAGATCCTGCAGAATGGCATAATTCTTAGTTTATGGTAATACTACTGGCAACCTTTTCATGGAAATGGATAACTGTACCACTAATTGGTGCGTTTATCGGTTGGATAACTAACTGGTTGGCTATTAAAATGCTATTTCGTCCACGACAACCTGTAAAGATATTATGGTTTACCTTTCAGGGCATTTTTCCTAAAAACAAGCCCAGGATTGCCAACAAATTAGGCGAAATTGTTCAGCGTGATTTAATTAATTTTACTGATATAAAAGACAGGCTAAAAGATCCGGATGCACTTAAAAACTTTGAAGAAGAAATAGCCCAACGCGTAGATGTGGCCATTCGGGAGCGCATTGAACGAAGCCCTATTTTGGATGTTATTGTACCTGATCAGTTAATCAGTAATGTGCATAAAACTATTGTAGAAGAAATTGGCAAAAATTTACCAAATGTTATTGATACGTCGTTAACTAAAATTGAACAGAAACTAGACATTCATCAGTTAGTAAAAAACAAA
>DAOQII010000220.1:0-4343 GCA_035339455.1 Chitinophagales bacterium | reverse complement strand
ATATGAATAAACGCAACAGCCTTGTAACAATCACCGGAAAAATGGTTTTAGCTACTCCCCTAAGTCTCGACCAGCTTAAAAAGGTGGTGCAAGAACGGTTACTCATTCATCAGCGTTTCAGCAAAAAAGTTGTTCATAAGCTGGGGAAACCTTACTGGCGTGCTGACAATAATTTTGATATCGATGTGCATATTCAGCGCATAGTTTTACCCGATAAAACAAAATACATTGGTCTTCAGCAAATCATCAGTGAGCTGATCAGCGAACCGTTGCCCGAAGGAAAAGCCTTGTGGCAAGTGCATCTTATAGACAATTATAATGGCGGAAGTGTATTGCTTTGGCGCATTCATCATGCTATAGCAGACGGCATTGCTTTGATAAAAGTATTGTTTTCATTAACCGCTAAAACAAAAACAGCTTCTCTGCTGCCACCTCCTGCTATTGATGTCAAGCCTGATGTGATACACAGCCATACCGTTATGGATGAATTTTCTCACCTGTTGCAAACAGGAAAAGAGTGGTATCACCAAGCGGAAGATTTTTTTAAAAACAGAAACAAAATTGAAGAAACCCTCACCGAGACTGCTCATGTTTCTAAAGAAGTAATCAAACTATTATTCGGCAAAACAGTAAAAAACAGCCTGTATAAAGGCGAGCTTTCGTTTCGCAAAAAAGCAGCATGGTCTGAGGCTTTGCCTTTAGATGAAATCAAAGCCATAGGAAAAATATACAGGGTAACAGTAAATGATATTTTACTTGCCTTGATAACCGGAGCCATACGCAGGCATTTGCTAAGACATAAACAAAAGCTGAGTGAGCCTATCCGTATTGTAGTTCCGGTAAATATCCGCAAAAAGGACGAACAAATAAAAGTACACAATAAAATCGGGATGTTGTCAATAGAACTTCCCGTGCATGTACGCCAAATCGAAAAACGCATTGCATATATACATGCCAAAACAGAATTGCTAAAACATTCTTTCGAGCCTTTTTTGATATACAATCTAATGAATATTATGGCTGATGTTTTACCTACTAAAATTGAAGACATTTTAGCCACCTATTTAGGCACACAAATTACCGGCGTGATTACCAATGTGCCGGGTCCCAACCATCCGATTTATATCGGAGGGCAACAAATAAATGATATCGTATTTTGGGTGCCGCAAACAGGCCCTTTGGGTATTGGTATCAGTATTATCAGCTATAACAACCGTGTATGCTTAGGCATTGTAACGGACGAACATATTGTAGAGGATCCCGATTTTATCATAAAAGGCTATTATCAGGAATTTAAGGCCTTGGAAAAAGTAACCATAAAAAAAACGGCAGGTCTGTAAGCCGGATTCTGTACTGCTTGCTGAAATTGGACACTTATGCGCCTATTCTCAACTGCAGCCACTATCATTTATCTGGTCTCGCCATTGCTGACGAGATCTATCCACCTACCCTCCAACATTAGGCGAGCCACCCTATATCAGCGTTGGTTTACATGGTGTTTCAGCGTTTGGGGTTTGCCCGTCTTATGCATTGCTGCAAAAGCACTTTTTCACTCTCGCTAAAAAACGAGACCATTTTCTGTGGCACTTTCCAAGTCTTTCAACTTACGGAAGTTATCCGTCAAACTGCTCTGTGCTGCCCGGACTTTCCTCCCCGATTGCTCGGAGCGATAGCGCAACCTGCCACTGCAAATTTAGCTATTTTTTGACAGGTGAACTATCAACCTAAGTACGGGATAAGTGTTTCAATGTAAAAAAATAGTTGATTTCTTTATCAAAAACCACCTCCTTTAAATTCCTCCTACATGTTAAGTTGGAGAAAAATGTGTGAAATCAACTATTTTATCCCCTTATTTTTCTTAACCCAAACGCAGGATATCAAATTAGATGAGTGGCATTAAAAATTAACTTGAAATAGCGTACAAAAATATTTGGTGTCATTATCTGATGTCTGATTTTACGCTTATATTTATTGCCTTATATGCTATCTTTCTATCAAAATTATTCACTCAAAAAATACAACTCCTTTGGGTTGGATATAAGAGCCAAACTCTTCGTAAGCATTAAATCTCTGGAGGATTTTCTTTTACTTTTAAAAACGTCCGAATACCTCGAAAACAAACACCTGATTCTTGGCGGAGGCAGCAATATTTTATTTAGCAGCCATTATGACGGATTAGTGATTAAGAATGAGATAGTTGGTATCCGCATATTAAAAGAGGATGAGAAAGATATTTGGCTTACTGCATTTTCGGGCACCAACTGGCATAGTTTCGTGATGTATGGTGTAGAACATAGTTATGGTGGATTGGAAAATTTATCGTTGATACCCGGTACGGTGGGTGCTGCACCCATACAAAATATCGGTGCTTACGGGGTAGAAATGAAAGACTGTTTTGAAGAACTGGAAGCCATTGAATTAGCGACGGGCGATTTGTATAAATTTGATAAAGAGCTATGCGCTTTTGGCTACCGCGACAGTATTTTTAAACGAGAAGCTAAAGGACAATATTTTATTTATTCGGTTACTTTCAAATTATCCAAACACCCACAAGTAAATACCAAGTACGGCGACATCCAGAAAACATTGCAAGAAGAAAACAAAATAAGTCCAACGGTAAAAGATGTATCGGATGCAGTGGTTGCCATCAGAAAAAGTAAATTACCCGACCCAAATGAAATGGGCAATGCGGGCAGTTTCTTTAAAAATCCGGAACTATCCCAACAGCAATTTGAGCTACTTTTTCAGCAATATCCGGAAATACCGCATTATCATTTGCCCGAAAACAAAATAAAAATTCCGGCGGCATGGCTGATAGAACAATGTGGGTGGAAAGGGAAAAAATCGGGCAATACGGGCAATCACGCCAAGCAGGCTTTGGTCATTGTAAATTATGGAAACGCCAGTGGTTTGGAAATCTGGCAGCACGCACAACATGTACAACAATCCGTTTTAGATAAATTCGGCATTACACTGGAAGCAGAAGTCAATATAGTGGGTTAGTTATTAATTGATGCTAATTTTTTCCCTACCCTGATAAAAATCATTACGTACCATTCGAATATCTTATTAACTTTAAGCAAAATATTTCCATGAATACTATTCTTATTCCGGTTGATTTTTCTGAAACTTCTCTCAAGGCAATCAGTTATGCAGAAATTATTGCAGAGCGCTTAGGAGCAGAAATGCATTTGTGTCACATGTATTCTCCAATGATGTACAGCTCCGTTTATGGTGCAGATTTTGTTTTTACCGAGTCCGTTTTTAAAGATATGGAAGAGAATGCCCGTCAGCAATTTGTACCAATTGAAGAGGCGCTTGCCAAAAAAAATATTAAAGTAAAAACTCATGTCATTTTTGGAAACCTGACGGAAGATTTAAACCGCATTGCCAAAGAACTGAAATGTGAATTGTTGGTAGCCGGTACTACAGGTAGCAGCACAGTGCTTAATAAAATATTTGGCAGCAATGCATCATATATCCTGGAAAATTGTGAATGTCCTGTTATTTTAGTGCCTAAAGACTATGAGCAGTTCGAATTTAACCATATCGTATTTGCTGATGATTTCAGTAAAGATGAGCTTCCGGTTATTGACAAAGCCCTTGAATTTGCACATGTGATGGGCGTTAATAAATTAGATTTACTGAAAGTAGATACGCATAGTTTTAATGTGTTTAATGACGACTCTAAAATTGAGAAAATAATCAATACTTACAGCCAAAAAGAAGTGAAATTGAATTTTGTTTTGGCGGGATCGTTCGAGAAAGGCTTTGAAGACTATTGCAAAGAGCACAGTACAGATTTATTAATTATGTCTACAGAGAAAAAATCATTTATACAACAACTCTTTTCTCATAGCAATACACATTATATGGCCATGCATACCAAAGTGCCGATGATGGTCTTTCATGTATAAGTGAATCTGATATTGATAGAGTCTGCCGGCTATTTATTCAATATACTTTTGAATAGTGAAATTAAACGTCGTGCCTTTGCCTTCTTCGCTGCTCACGTTGATGGTTTGTTCGTGTGCCTCTATAATATTTTTTACGATAGATAGACCCAACCCTGTACCTCCAACCTTTCGGCTGCGGCTCTTATCTGCCCGATAGAAACGCTCGAAGACCCTTGCCAGATGCTGTTGCGGTATGCCCGGTCCGTCATCTGCAATTTCTATCAGATATTGTTCATCCAGATCGTGAATGTAAATATCAGTTTTGCCACCCTCTTTGCCATATTTTATTGAGTTCGAAATAAGATTTTCCAACACCTGCATGATGCGTTTTTCATCGGCAAAAACGAAATAAGTATGCTCATCACCATGAACTTTCAGTTTAGTATG
>DAOQII010000219.1:0-4406 GCA_035339455.1 Chitinophagales bacterium | reverse complement strand
GGGTAAAATTGCCAGAAATGCCAATAAATCTACCGTAACGGCAAGTATTATGTCGAACGGAAAAGAAATAGCCAGGTTTGATGGTAAAAATGTTGTCAATATTTCATCTTCACAAATTGTAAATAACAATATTGCAATAAAAACTAGCGGAAGCGGCAAGCTCTACTATTTTTGGGAAACAGAAGGACTGCCTGCACAGGCTGATAACAAACAGGAAGACAACTTCTTGGAAGTACGCAGAACATACAAAGACCGCTATGGAAAAGTGTTTAATAATTATTTTAATCAGAATGATTTGGTGGTTGTAGAAATCAGTATTCGCAGTACAAATGGCATTGAAGTGCCTAATGTTGCCATTACCGATTTATTACCGGCCGGCTTTGAAATTGAAAATGCCCGTATCACAGATATCCCTCAACTGGAGTGGATGAAACAAGGAGCTACACCAGACTACAAAGACATTCGTGATGACAGAATGAATATCATGGTAACGGCTACACCGTATATCCAGAAATATTATTATCTATGCAGAGCCGTATCATTGGGTATGTTCAATGTGGGTCCCGTTGCCGCTGATGCCATGTATCGCGGGGAGTATCATTCTTATCACGGTGCCGGAAAAATTAGTATAGGCAGAAAAACCGTCATGTAATGCAAAGTAGATTAAAACCCTTGTTACAAATTATTGTAATAAGGGTTTTTTTATAAATAACCAGAGTTATTTAATACTTTAAATAAACGTATTAATTTTATATCTTACTCCTGTAATAAATTTATACAGCGTGACAGACATTAAATTTTATATAAGTGCAATTTCAAAAGTGGTGGAACTCATTGGTGTGATTACCATTTTTATAGGCATTCTCTATTCATTAGCTATTTTCATTGCCAGAATTAATAAAAGCAATAGTGTCAGTTTTGATAATTTACGACAGACTTTAGGTAAATCTATTTTATTAGGTCTTGAAATTTTAATAGCAGCAGATATCATGGCAACCGTTGCAACCGACCCCACATTACAGTCCGTTATTGTACTCGGTGTAATAGTGTTAATCCGAACATTACTCAGTTTTTCTCTGCAAATAGAAATAGACGGAAAATTACCTTGGCAAAAAGCAGAAACTGCTCAAAGCAAAAAGGAATAAACAAATCAGAAGATTTACCGGGTTTATATTTTCGTATCAGTACTGGGTATTTATCCCGGAATTTTTTCTGTCAACACAATGTTGTTTGATGTATCATAGTATGTACAGGTCATATCTGATAAACTGACTTTCCAACGCTCAATTCCATTTTCAGCACAATCCTTGCAAAATGTCATAAAGTCTGTTTCACCATGTTGATGCCGATTTAGACATACCATAAAATTCTCTGCATTGCTTGAATTGGCAACTTTCAGCATTTCGCCTTGCGGGAGTGAATTAACTTTATAGTTATTTTCTCCAATGTATTCAGTACTTCTGTCAACTACCCAAGTTTCAAACGCAATCACGCCCATTGCTTTGATTGATGCAATAAATTCAGGAAAGGCAGCACCGGTCTTAACTTTATCATGTGCTTTTTCAATTTGTTCTATTGTAAACATGCCAACTTTTTTATGATTTATCTTTGCTTATTGTTGAAATTTATCCCAGACATTTTTTGCCATGTGATAAGATAAGTATTCGATGTAGTATGAGCCTTTTCCGGTATCGGGAAGTTTGGTGAAATGCGATTCGTATTTTAATATATGCATCGTGTTGATGGCAATGCGCTTCGCATTTTCATCATTTAAAATATAAGGATGTGTAATGACATAGTCTGCTCCACCGAGTACTGCCGCCATCGTTGCAGTGGTATTGCGCAATATTTCATTATAGATAAAATCATCATCGGTCTTTCCGGTCTCTAATTGAACAATTATCCGATAATCAAATGGAAGGTGTTGAACTTCCTGTATGCGTGCAATCAGCCATCTGAATGCCCTGTATTTAGCGATTTCAAAAAAGTAATTTTGACTACTCGAAAATTTGAAATACATCGTTTTATCTGCAAAAATATCAGCTTCAGTAAGTTTTTTTATTGCAACAACTAAAGCATCAGTACAGCTATGTTGATGTGGAATGCTTATGCAATTTTCTGTATTCAAATAAATAAGTTCAACAGCACTTTTATCAATATTTTCGCTTATCCCATTTTTTTCATTTATTGAAATATCATCAGCAAAAAACAATAAGGCATCTATACCATATTGCAAATCCCGTAGAGCTTGGTTGTTGGTTTCTGCCGGATTATTTACCGCATAATAAACAGCATTTTTGCAATCTCCATTTCTAAATGGAGTGGTGAGCAGCCGTTGATTGGAAATGGTCTCTTTGGTGTAAAAAGGCATTACTTCAATTCCTTCTGCACTATGCAATATCAAATCATTAAAGGATTTCCCCTTTAAATCCTTTTCAATCTTTTGCTTCCATACTTCTTCTGAGATATCAGGAAAAGTAGCCATTGTCTGCTGTAGTACATTCATTTTGCAAAGATACGAATGGAAGTACTATTTTATTGCTAATATTTTTATCTCTACCCGCTGGTTCATTGGCGATCCGGCAGGAGCAACCAAGAATTGTTTGCCATAGCCCTTGTAGGTAAGCCGGTTTCTGTCTATTCCTTTTGAAACCAGATAATCAACAATTGTTTTGGCTCGGTTAGTAGATAAATTGTTGCAAAATGCCTCATCGCAAAGTCCGTTGGTATGTCCGCCGATTTCCACTTTTAAGGTTTTGTTTTTTTGTAAGAAAGCAGCAATTTTATCTACTTCAGGATATGAATTTATAGCCAAATAAGAAGCATCTGCCATAAACAATATTTTATCAGCAATAATGATTGTGCCTACCTCCAAAGTAGGGCTTTTCGCAGGATCTAAATTCAATATAGAATCGGCACGGTACTGCGCTTTTGCCTTTATTTTTGCCAAAGAATCTATAGCTCGCTTCATGGCAAATACTTCAAGCTCTTGTTGTTTTTTCAATTGATCCAATAGCTTTTTATCCTGTTCCATTTTCACTTTTTCCATGGCTAATCGGTCACGTTCCGTTTGCATCAAGGCCAGCATATCGTCCATTTGTTTTTTCTGATCTTCCAGTTTTTTCTTCTCGTCTACCAATTGTGTATTTTGTTGTGTCAAGTTGTTTTTGTCTTTTTCAAATTGTGCCACTTTATCTTTTAGATCTGTAATGTCTTTTTCAAGAGAAAGCTTATTGTTGCCCATTTTATCCAGCATATCAGCCAATTGTTTTTCGGCATTTTTTTGCGCTTGTTGCAGTGAATCTAATTTTGCTTTTTCCAGTTCCAGTTGATAGTTTGTTTTTTGCGCAACAGGCAGTGGGGCTTCCATTACCGGGGTAGAAATTTTAGCATCTGTTTTATCAGGAGTAATATTATTTGTAATAGGGCTTGTAGTTTGTTCTTGTTTAAATTCGTTTAATTTTTTTTGCAACTCATCGGTAGGAGTGGAGTAATTATCCAATGGTTTTGTTGGTGTGTTTTCTGCAGTTGTAGTCTTTGGCTGAATAGTTGCAGTAGCAGGAGTTGCCTCCACAGGCTTTTCAGGCATGCCCATCGCAGCCATTTCTTCTTTCAGCTTTTTTAATTTTTCTTCATATTTGCTTAAATCAGGATTGGAAACTTTTGAAGTTTTCGGAGTTTCCGGCTTCGTATCAGGTGTGTTTGATGCAACAGGAGTCGATACGGTATGAGTAGGGTTTGCACTTGCTACAGGATTAGAAACAGGTGGTGTCGTATTTGCAGGAGCCGTAGTTGTTTTGACAGTTGGATTTTTTTGCTGGTTTTTCAGTTCATCCAGTTTTTTCTGAAAATCATCATATTCTTCTGTTGCTTTATCCGGCACTCTTTCTTTTACAGTTGTTACGTCATATTTTTTCGTCGCATTCGGATCATTGATGCGTGTACTTTGTTGTGGCTGATATTGTTGTTGTTTTAATTCGGCTAGTTTTTGATCTAAGGCTTCTGTATTGGCATTTGTAGTAGGCGTAACCGGTTTGGGGTTGGGATAATAATTGGTATTGGCATTCGGGTCATAAGGCTTGTTATAATCTGTGGTGTTTGTTGATGCGTTTATCTTGTTGTTTTGTTGTTGTTTTTTTAGCTCATCTAATTTTGCCTGTAAATCATCTTGTACCGGATCTGCTTTTTTAAGTGGAGCATTATATACAGGAGCCGGAGAGCTGAAAGTTGTTGGGTCAACCTCTTGTGTCAGTACTTGCTGCTGTTGTTTGTAAGTTGTTGGTTCAACAGGTGTGTTATTCGATTTAGGTTGTTGATTGATTTGTTGTGAAGATGGAGTTTGTGTAACAACTGTTGGTAGTGGTTTTTGTTGTTGCGCTACTTGTTGTTGCTTTTTCAACTCATCT
>DAOQII010000218.1:0-4415 GCA_035339455.1 Chitinophagales bacterium | reverse complement strand
TAATTAATGATATGGAAAAAATAGTGCAGTGTGTGGTTTGCAACCATACCGATTTCAGAATTTATACCGAAGCCAAGGACAATTATTCTAACGAAAGCTTTACCGTTCAGCAATGCAACGCTTGCGGATTTGTTTTTACTAATCCCCGCCCGGAAGAAGCAGCCATTGGAAAGTACTATAATATGCCAGATTACATGTCGCATACCAGCCATTCTAAAGGCATGGTACAGTCTGTTTATCGGTTTGCGCGCAATTACATGAAAAAAAGAAAGCTAAAGCTTATCCAAAACCTTATTCAAAAAGAAAATCAATTTGACTTGTTGGATTATGGTTGCGGCACCGGAGATTTTCTTTCTTTCATGAAGCAAAACAAGATAAATACCATTGGCATAGAGCCGGATGAGATGGCCAGAAAAGTAGCCCATGAGGTTAATCAGATACAAGTATATGCCCTTGATGAGTTAAAAAAAATAGAAGAAAATAAATTTGATGTCATTACGTTGTGGCATGTATTGGAACATATCTATCCGGTGCATGAGCAACTGGATTTCTTTAAACTTTGGTTACGAAACAAAGGTAAACTCATCATCGCAGTTCCAAATATCGAAAGTTATGATTCGGCTTATTATGGCAAGTATTGGGATGCCTTGGATGTACCCCGACATATTTATCATTTTTCACCTTCTACGGTGCAGAAACTAGTGGAACAACATGGGTTTGCGTTAACACAAATGACACCGCTGCCACTTGATGCCTATTATGTTTCGATGCGAAGTGAATGGCATAAAGGAACACCCAAGTGGTTGTCATTCCCCAAAGCCGTAATTAGAGGTTTTTTGAGTAATCGCTCTGCTAAAAAAGACGGCAACTACAGTAGTCTGATTTATGTTTTTGAGAAACTACAGGGTTAGTCTAGTTTAAAAAGCGGATATCCCAAATGAAGAAAATCCGGAAAATATATGAGATAATCAGAGATGCTTACCGTTATTACCGGCATGATTCGGTATCGAAATTTTGTGCAGCACTTTCTTATTATACTTTATTTGCATTGCCTCCACTATTGCTTTTACTACTCAAGATAACCGGTTTCTTTATTAATCCTGCTGATATAGAAACGGAGCTACTGAAAGATTTGACAGAGTTGTTCGGCAAATCTACTGCCACAGAAATCAATAATGTAATTCAACAAATGAATGTATTTAATTCAAACGGATGGATTACCCTGTTCAGCACCATTACACTTATTTTTGGTGCATCCGGCATTTTTTCTGAGATACAAAGCACTTTGCATATTATTTGGGAACCCATTTATATGCAACAACGAAACTGGAAATCGACATTGCTCAATCGAATGTTTTCATTATTGATGATCATACTATGTTCAGCATTAGTTTTAGTATTTATGTTATTAAATACAGTACTCAATTTCGCACATCAGTATCTTACTGTCTTATTAAAATCATCAACCGTAACGATATTATCGCTTACCAACTCCAGTCTTATTTTTATGATGACGACCATCTTGTTTTTATTTATTTATCGGATATTGCCTTCGGTAAAACTAAAATGGAAATACATAATTACTGCATCCCTTAGTGCATCCGTATTGTTTTTGATTGGTAAGTATATAATAGGACTATACCTCGCTAAAATGAAAATTATCAGCATTTACGGCGCAGCCGGAACCATCATTGTTTTGCTGGTTTGGGTATATTACATGTCTGCATTGTTGTATTTCGGTGCTGAAGTGGCCAAAGCATATTATCTGGCAGATAAAGTAAAGACGGACAAAGAAGCAGAAAAGAAATTAGCTTCAGTATATGAAAACACTGAACATCAATAATTTTCATTCAGTAAATTCTGATGGAACTTATAAAGCAAATCAGTTGTTATATTTTATTATTTCGTAAAAGAAAAGTGACTAATTTAAATCTATGCATACCTCACTTCAGCAAAATGTGTTTTTCGTCAAAGAACATGTCGGGTTATTTAAAGTAGCCAGCAACTACGATGTTTACCATCCCGAATCAAGGGAATTGCTTATAGAATGCCGCGAACCGAATATCGGTTTCTTTACCAAATTATTCAGAATATTGGGTTATAAAGTAATGACCCCTTTTAATATTGAAGTCAGAGCTACCGATGGCACGCTGATTACCCGTATAACAAGAGGCACTGTGTTTTTTAGGTCTGTGGTAGAAGTATTTGATGAAAAAGAACAACTTATCGGAAAATTCAGACAGCGCATGCTAAGTCTGGGCGGCAAGTTTGATGTACTTGATGCAAACGACCAGGTAATATGCACACTAAAAGGTAAATGGGCAAGCTGGGAATTTTCTTTTATGAAAGATAATGCGGAGTTGGCTAAAGTAACCAAAAAATGGGCAGGTTTAGGAAAAGAAATGTTTACCACCGCCGATAATTACGCACTGGAAATTAATCCTGCTGTAGGCAAGGACAGCCAATTGCGCACACTTATTCTTGCAGCCGTGTTATGTATTGATATGGTGCTGAAAGAAAACAATGGATAGAAAAATAAACTAAACTAAACAGCAACTGTTGTCTCTGTTGGCATAGTTTGCAGCAGGGCTAAATGGTTTTGCACACGAGGATTCATCACACTAAACCACAATGGCGGAATTAAGGAGATGATCATCATACCCGGATATCCGGTGGGCATTTGCGGAGCATTATCAAAATGACGCAAAATCTGGTATTTTCTTCCTGCATTATAATGATGGTCGCTGTGGCGAGTCAACTCAAATAAAAAAATTCTTCCCAGTTCGTGATTTGAGTTCCAGCTATGCTGCGGACGAACACGCTCAAATCTTCCGGGAGAAATTTCGTGACGGAGCATACCATAATGTTCGATATAATTAACTGTTTCGAGCAATAAAAATCCTCCGGTGGCAGATGCCAAAAACCCTAGCAAGCCTATCCAGCCGAAAGCTAAAAAGATACCGATGCAGAGCGCAAACTGAATCAGCTGAAAGCGCAGCATCTCATTATGTACCGGATTCCAGAAAGACAAATTTTGTTTTTCCAGTCTGCGTTTTTCCAAGTGCCAGGCACTCATCCACCCACCGAAAACACTGCGAAAATAAAACAAATACAAAGGTTCGTTGATTTTTGATGTTGCAGGGTCTAAAGGAGAGGCTACATTTTTGTGATGCCCGCGGTTGTGCTCGATAAAAAAATGCATATACAGTGAAGTCATCAGTAATGACTTTGCCATAAATTGCTCATATTTTTTAGTTCTGTGTCCAAGTTCATGTCCAATATTTATTCCGATAACGCCACACAATAACAACGCCGCCCAAGTCATCCCGATATATTCATACCATTGCAAATCAACATGAGAAATGCGATACAAATATATCCCCAATAAGCCGAATTGCAAAGGCACAGTGATATAAAGGAGATAATCATAGTAACGCTTACCTCGTTCAGCTTTTTCTTCTTCTTCGCTTAAATTATCAGTATTTCCTTCAAATATCAAGTCCATTACCGGAATAAAACCAAAGGCAAATATACCGGCAAAGAAAGTCCAGAACCCTCTCCCGTAAAATGAAATTAAAACAATAAGTGGCAATACAATTATTGGTAAAACATACTTGCCTTCTCGCCATAGTTTTTTCATACCTATAAATTTAGATGTATAAAATTAAACTATTTACAATAAATAGTTTAATTTAGTAAAAGAATTATCTTTTGTTAATCCGAAGAAGCGTAAAAAAAACTTGTTATTTTTGAAAAATGGGAAGAAAATCCACAGATAAAAAACGCAATACAAATGAACTAAAGCGGGAAAAATACCTGAATCTGCTTACACAGACATTTAAGGTGCATGGTTTGCGAAAGTACACAATGGATAGTATTGCCAAAGAATTAAATATAACAAAGGCTACTTTGTATCAATATTTTAAATCGAAAGATGAAATGGTGGAAATTATTTTAGAACGTGTCATTTTTCAGTTGCGTGATTTTGAAAAAATTGCCCAAAACCAAAATCTGTCTTTTGAAGAACGCTATTATCAGATTATTGAACTATTTGCAGGAGTAATTTCTGATATCTCCAATATTTTTTTGGAAGATTTGCGTAACGATTATCCAAAATTATGGAAGGATGTTCATAATTTTATTGAATACACTTCTGAAGTCTTATTTGTTTTTTATGATTCGGGAAAAAAAGCAGGCGTATTCAAAGACATTAATTCTGCCGTGTTAGCCATGACCGACAGGATGTTTTTCAATGCTGTTTCTGACGTTGAATTTTTAAATAAAAACAAACTTACATTAAAACAGGCTTTTGAAGAATATTACAAAGTAAAATGTTTTGGGTTTATCCACGCAGGTAAGAGTTAACTTAAAAAGCGAATACTAAAACTCGCTACAAAGTTTTCATTTGGTTTCAG
>DAOQII010000217.1:0-4418 GCA_035339455.1 Chitinophagales bacterium | reverse complement strand
AACTCACTATTCGTCCTACATTGGATGTCAATGGTATTTGGGGCGGCTATATCGGCGAAGGAGCAAAAACAGTATTGCCTGCTAAAGCATCTGCAAAAATTTCCATGCGTTTAGTACCCAATCAATCTTCAAAGAAAATTGCTGAGTTGTTTACCAAGTATTTTGAAAAAATAGCTCCGGAAACCGTGACTGTGAAAGTAACCGAACACCATGGCGGTGAGCCTTATGTAACGCCGGTAGATTCTGTAGAATTTGTGGCTGCTTACAAGGCACTGGAACATACCTTTGGCAAAAAACCTTTGGCGATGCGAAACGGTGCAAGTATTCCAATTGTAGCCTTGTTTGAAGATATTTTAGGCTTGAAATCTGTTTTGATGGGATTTGGTTTAGACAGTGATAATATACACTCACCCAATGAACATTATGGTTTGTTTAATTATTTTAAAGGCATTGAAACGATACCTTATTTTTATAAGTATTATGCAGAACTGAGAGGCTAGTTATTTGTAGTTGATGATGAATAGATACGAGAACCAAGAATCAAGATATAGTAGTGGGTATTGAGTAATGAGATTTTAGATACAAGAATCAAGAGCCAAGACAAGAGATTTTAGATACTAAATTTTAGATTTTTAAATTACAAACTAATTAACTATTAAATTAATATACTCCTAAGCTGATTAACTCTTGACTTCCAACCTCTAAACACAAAATTTTTACTAACTTTAATACATGACTATAAAAGACGATATTATTTTAAAAATTCAAAACTCAGATGATGTGCAATTATTGGCTGAGGTGTTTCGCATTTTAAAGGCTGATGAATATGTCTTTTCGGATGAAGAAATTGCTTCGTTTTATGTTGCAGATACAGCCATAGATGAAGGCCGGTATATTGATAATGAATTATTGAATTCTAAGGTGAAAGCATGGATAAATCAAAAAAGATAGTTTGGTCACAAAAAGCAGAAGATGATTTAATGCAAATTTTGGAATATTGGTTTAACCGCAACAAATCCATAGTATTTACGGAAAAGTTAACGGTTGAAATTTTTGAGGCAATTCAAATATTGAAAACGCACCCCAATTTTGGCAGAATGATAAACCAAGCAGAATTCAGACGAGTATAAGTACGTTATTATTTGATAATATATAAACCAGAAATTGAACAGATAAAAATTATTCGCATTATAGACGGCAGACAAGATAATATGGATATATAAAGCATAGAATCAAGAGCCAAGATAATAGATTTTAGATTCTAAATTTTAAATTATTAATTCAAAAACTCTTAAACTAATTAACTATTAAATTAATAAACCAATCTCCAATAAAGGTGTCGCCACTACGTGGCTTGTTTACAATTGTTTTTATTGGCTAAAAAGGTCGCGCCACTACGTGGCTCTCTAATAAACTAAGAAATACTTGAATACTTAACAAACTGTCAAACTAATTAACTCTTAAATTAATAAACTCCTAAACTAATTAACTAATTAACACGCTTCTTAAACTTTGATTACGCGCGATACCATACAACGAATTTACGATACCGTCCAAATAGAGGACGTGGTGCGCGATTTTGTTCCACTCAAAAAAGTCGGTTCTATATTTAAAGCTTGTTGTCCTTTTCATCAGGAAAAAACTCCGTCTTTCGCCGTTAATCCGAATAAAAATATTTATAAATGTTTTGGTTGTGGCAAAGGTGGCGATTCTGTCAACTTTGTGATGGAACATGAGAAAATGACTTTTCCGGAGGCACTGCGTTATCTCGCCCAAAAATACAATATACAAGTCGAAGAAACATTCTCCGAAAATGAAAACAATAAAGAAGTTCAGGATGACAGAGAAAGTTTATTGATCGTATTAAATTATGCCACGCAATTTTTCAAACTGCAACTCTTTGAAACAGAAGACGGCAAATCCATCGGCTTGCCTTATTTTAAAGAAAGAGGATTTACTGAAAATACGATAAACGAATTTCAACTGGGTTATGCAATTGATAGTTTTGATAATTTATATAAGGATGCTGTTTCAAAAGGCTATAATAAAGATCTGCTGCTGAAAGCCGGATTGATAAAAGAAAAAAACGAAAAATATTACGATTTTTTCCGCGACCGTGTAATGTTTCCCATCCACAATGTAAGCGGCAAAACGATTGCTTTCGGCGGACGTATTCTCAAAAAAGCAGAAAACCAGCCAAAATATATAAACACGCCGGAAACGGATGTTTATCATAAAAGTCAGATTGTTTATGGCATTTTTCAGGCTAAAGCGGAGATACGCAAACACGATGTTTGTTTTTTGGTAGAAGGTTATACCGATGTTATTTCTTTGCATCAGGCAGGCATTAAAAATGTAGTGGCATCAAGTGGTACGGCATTGACCAAAGAACAAGTTTTGCTGATAAAACGATTTTCAGAAAATATGGTTATCCTCTACGACGGTGATGCCGCCGGCGTGAAAGCCGCATTACGCGGATTGGATATCGTGCTGGAGCAAGGCATGAATGTGAAAATCGTATTGTTGCCGGATAATGAAGACCCGGACTCTTTTGTCAAACACCGAGGCGCTGATGAAACCTTACGGTTTATTGAAACACATCAGCAGGATTTTATTTTCTTCAAGACAAACATCGGTATAAAGGAAACAGAAAATGATCCGGCTAAAAAAGCGGAAGTCATTCGGGATATTGTGGAAAGTATTGCATTGATTGGCGATAATATCAAACGCCAATTGTATATCAAACAATGTGCGGATATTGTAGATGTTCCGGAAGCGATTTTAGTAAATGAAATCAATAAAATACGCACACAACAACTCAAGAAAAACCGAATTATCAATGAGGATGAAAAAGCTCAATTAAACGAACATATTACCGAAGAAATTGAGCACAAGCAAATGCATACTAAAATTCCATTTTTGTATTATCAGGAAAGAGATATTATTCGCATTTTACTCGAGTATGGAGATAAAGAAATGACGGAAGAAAATAATGTGGCAGAGTATGTGATTTTTGAAATGTTTGATGTGGAATTAAAAAATAATGTGTTCGGAAAAATTATTCGTTTATATATTGATGCCTATCAAAATGAAATACCTTTTGAAGACATCAAAAAACCTCAAAATATTGAAGATCCGGAAGTAAAAGAAACATTGATTGAACTCATGAGTTCACCGCATGAACTGAGTCCTAACTGGTTTAATAAACATGAAATTATTGTGCGTGATGCCAACCGCACTTATAAAACGGATGTAGTTTCAGTGATGAACCGCTACCGTTATTATATGTTGATGGAAGTGATGAAAATTTTGGATGAACGTATTAAAACAGCAGAAACTAGCGGCAATTTTGAAGAAATGATTGCTTCTTTACTGAAAAAAATGGAATATATGGAGACCCGCAAAACCTTAGCCAAAGAAATTCAAACGGTCATTCATCCCTTTTGAAGGAAATATAAACTTATATCAATTATGTTCTATCAGTTACACAGCCTTCGCTGGCCGATGAAACCGACTGTGCATATTTGTACAGCACACCGTTTTTAGCTTTTAATTCAGGTGCTTTCCAGTTGGCTCTTCGCATGCTCATTTCTTCAACACTTATCAATACGTCTATCGTATTATTGACAGCATCAATTTTTATTTTGTCGCCATCTTTTATCAGTGCGATATTTCCACCGTTTTGTGCTTCAGGAGTAACGTGCCCGACTACAAAGCCATGAGAACCTCCGCTAAATCTGCCGTCTGTGATTAATGCCACCTCTTTGCCCAAGCCTTCACCAATAAGTACTGATGTCGGTTTTAGCATCTCAGGCATACCGGGTGCACCTCTCGGGCCTATATAGCGAATAATAACGACATCACCTGCCTTAATTTCTTTGCGTTGCATAGCATCAATAGCAGCTTGCTCGTTATCAAAACAACGGGCATTGCCTTCAAATCTTTCGCCTTCTTTTCCCGTTATTTTTGCCACGGCACCTTCAGTAGCTAAGTTGCCATATAAAATACGGATATGTCCTGTTTTTTTGATTGGTTGGTCTAATGGAAAAATTAAATCCTGACCTGCTTTTAAATCCGGTAAGTCAGCCACATTTTCTGCCAGTGTTTTTCCTGTAACAGTTAAGCAGTCGCCATGCAAAAGTCCGTTTTTCAAAAGTAGTTTCATCACTGCCGGAACACCACCGATTTTATGCAAGTCTTCCATCACGTATTTTCCACTCGGTCTGAAGTCGGCAAGCACCGGAGTTTCATTGGCAATACGAGTGAAATCGACAAGTGTGAGTTGAACGCCAATGGTTTTTGCCATGGCAATAAGATGCATCACGGCATTTGTACTTCCACCTAAAACAATGACCATGCGAATGGCATTTTCAAATGCTTTAAACGTCATAATATCGCTGGGCTTAATGTCTTTTTCA
>DAOQII010000216.1:0-4438 GCA_035339455.1 Chitinophagales bacterium | reverse complement strand
GGTTCTACATAAAAAATCAACTATTTTTTAATTGAAATGCTTATCCCGAACTCAGATTACAAGCATATTACAGCCTCGCATTTCAGCATAGTCTAGTCTGCCCAATACTTCAAACTGGTTATTGGGAAGAATATTCACAACATCTTCTGTGGCGATAAAACTACAGGAATAGATATTTGCCAAATCAATTACATTTAAGCCTCCTCTGCCAACTGATGCTGAAACTTTAGTAGGTTCATTGATTTCTCGTTTTAAAACTTTCAGGTAACGAGAATCTTCAAAAATTCCATTTCCTTTCGAATAGGCTTGCGATAATAATTCGGTCATGCCATATTCTGAATGTATGACATTTACCCGAAATGCATTAGACAGTATTGCATGAATTTCAGAACGCTGCATATCTTCTCTCCTGCCCTTCATCCCTCCGGTTTCCATGATGGTAATTCCTGATAAATCGGCAGGAAATTGTTCGGCTAAATCCAAAAGTGCAAAGGTGACACCAATCAGTAGCACTTTTTTGCCTTGTTCTTTTAAGGATAATAGTTTTTGTACTAATTGCTCGGGATGATCAAGATAAAATCCGGAATCAACAGCTTGTGTTTTTTTGATAAAATAATCAACCATATAAACCAGCGAAGAATTATCTCGTTCAAGATAGGAAGGCAATAAGGCTAAAATAGTCCATTGACTTAAATCACCATAAGTTTGTTCAAATATGGAAACCGCTGCTTGCTTATACAAATTTAAATCTGCTACAAAATGTTTGCTTCTGATGCTGTCAGTCGTACCCGAACTTTCAAATACTTTTTGAATTTCTGCGTTATCTGTAATGATTTTGTGTGATTTGTAAAACTCAATAGGTAAAAACGGAATTTTTTCCATCGTTTGTACATCATCCGGATTTACTTTTAACAAATCGACAAATTGCTTATATACAGGATTATGCGTATATTGATATCGAAATACAGAAAGTGCAGTTTTTTCAAAAGAAAAATTGACACTGTCAAAAATATTTTCTAAAATTGCTTCTGCCATAAAAGGCATAAAGATACAACTATGCGACACAAAATTTGGTTCGGTTTTTTAAGCAGTTTGCTTTTGTTTAATGCTTGTTATAAAACACCTGAATATCCGGACACTCCGGCTATTGAATTTGATTCTTATACGGTAGCACAACCTTATACTGTTGGCGATCCGGGATATATCAGAATCAACTTTACAGACGGAGGCGGAGATTTTGGCAGGCTCAATAATTCTACGGTAGATTCATCTTGTTTTATAACGAATAGTATTTTCCATACTACGCTTAAATATGTCATTCCGGTAATTCCTAAAAACGGAACATCAGACAATATTTCGGGTACTATCGATATTGATTTAAAATCCGTTTTAGATTCACTGGGGTGCGAAGGTATTTTATACCAATACGATTATCCTTTTGATACCGTAAGTTATGAAATAGTGGTGAAAGATCGCTCAGGTCACTACAGCAATACCATAACAACACCACCGTTAATTTTTAAATGCCGCAATTAAAAGACATTTAAGCAACATTTACTTTTTTTGTACTTTTACTTCATGGCAGAAGTATTTCATTATGGAACAGATCAGCTTACTGTTCGCATTTGCATGGCCTTAACGGAAGGCAAAATCACAGGAGTTTTAAGTCCTGCTGCAAAAGAAAAAATTGTAAAATCTCAACACGATGTACTTGAAATTGTAGAAAATGATGAAACGGTATATGGCATCAATACCGGTTTCGGCATTTTGGCTAATAAAAAAATATCTAAAGCAGATGCTGAATTACTGCAGTATAAAATTTTACAATCGCATAGTGTAGGTATCGGCAATCCCATTCCGAAAAAAATAGCTAAAACCATGCTGATTACTAAATTGCATGCCTTAGCGCAAGGTTTTTCGGGCGTGCAACTTACCACATTAGAGCGCATTTTATGGATGATTGATGAAGACATTATTCCTTTAGTACCCGAAAAAGGCAGTGTAGGTGCCAGTGGTGACTTAGCTCCTTTAGCCCATTTGTTTTTGCCACTGATAGGCATGGGCGAAGTTTATTACAAAGAAAAGATTACAAATACGCAAGCTGTATTACAGGAAAAAAATATGGAACCGGTATTACTGGGTCCTAAAGAAGGACTTGCATTGATAAATGGCACACAATTTATTTTATCCTACGCCGTTCATGATGTGTATCGGTTGCATTATTGCCTCGAAGCAGCTGATATAGCCGGAGCGATGAGCCTCGAAGCTTTACAAGGCTCGAAGCGTCCATTTGAAACTAAGCTCCATGAACTTCGCCCTTATGCCGGAAGTCTGCACGTAGCAAAACACCTGCAATCGCTCTTGGAAAATTCTGAAATAATGGAAGCACATGAAGACTGTGAGCGTGTGCAAGACCCCTATAGTTTGCGCTGTATGCCTCAAGTGCACGGTGCTTCGAGAAATGCCTGGCTGCACTTGAAAGAGCTTACCGAAATCGAATTAAATTCGGTAACGGACAATCCGGTTATTTTTTCAGCTGATGATACTATCAGTGGCGGAAACTTTCATGGACAACCTTTGGCATTGCCATTAGATTATGCTTGTTTTGCTGCTTCTGAGTTGGGTAATATAGCAGACCGAAGATGTTATTTGATGCTGGAAGGTAAATTCGGATTACCTATGCTGTTAATGAATGATGTAGGCCTAAACAGCGGCTTTATGATTCCGCAATATACTACAGCTGCTTTGGTTACTGAAAATAAAACGCTCTGTTTTCCGGCAAGTGCTGACAGTATTCCAACATCATTAGGGCAAGAAGATCACGTCAGCATGGGCAGTATCAGTGGACGCAAACTGTATCAGATTCTAGATAATATTGAAACCATACTAGCTATAGAATTGATGTGTGCAGCACAAGCCATAGAATTCAGACGACCATTAAAAAGCTCATCTATATTAGAAGCTGCGCATAATTTCATTCGTGATAAAGTTTCATTTGCTAATGAAGACCGCATTTTTGCCAATGATATAAAAGTTTTAAAATCTTGTTTGGAAGACTTTAGCTTTGTTGATTATATTTCAAAAAAATCAAGTATAGAAAAAGAGAAGATTAGTTTTCAACCGTGATAGAAACACCTTTAGGCAAACAGCTTATTATCATTAGTTTTCAGCATATCCAAAATTATTTCCCATAATTTATCAAAAAAGACAATCTCATTCATGTTGATATACTGCATTCTGAAATTTTCTTTAAGTGACAAATACGGCTTTAATCTGGCAAGTTCTTTATAGTTAAAACCGCGTTTTTCAGCTTGTATCAATAAACTTAAAAACAGGATAAAGCGGTCATATTTTTCTTGTTTGATATGTCGTTTTTGATAAGCCTCTAACAGTGTAATTTTGTCGGCTGCCATATCCAAATCATTTAATGAGATGGCATAAACTATTTCAAGAATACGGAAAGAAAGATTAAATCCGGTTTTATCTTGGGAGATGGTTTCAAGCTGGTTATCCAGTTTTTTTATATTTATTTTATATGGAGTTTGGTTGATATACTGCAGCATAAGCATAGCATAAGCCTGATAGAGTAACCAGCGTTCTTTTATGGCATTTGATGCAGATTTATAGTGCATACTGCCAATCACTTCTTCGGCAAGGTTCAGCACATGCCGGTTAAAATTGTTTAAGTTCGCTTTAAATTGAAATTCTTTTACCGTAAGCCAGTTTAAACTTCTGGCATTCGACTCGAGTTGCATGGCAAGTTCATTGCTTTTTTGTAATTCGCGCACATCAAACAGTGATTTTAGCTTATGCAGGCTAATTACATCCGTATAATTTTGGAGCAAAAGTGAACTTTTGTAGTTCTTGTAATTTTTAAGAAACTCATCACAAACAGCAATCATATTGACATTATCAGCAAATTTTTCAAAATAAAATAGTTTACTCCGGATATAGCTGAAATAAGTATTTATAGAAGATGATGCCTGATAAAGTGGTATCAGTTTATCTATTTCGACTAACATTTGCTGTCCTAAAATTTCAGGGTCGTACTTGGTCATATTACTCATCAGATAGATTTTCGAGTAAATCAGCTGGGCACTTTGTTCTAACTCATATTCTTTTTTAAAATTTTCATATCGGATTATTTCTTCATTGTATTGTTTAGTTTTACCATTCATCCCGTAGAAGATGAGTAACTTGAATGAAAACTCTTTTAACAAGTCATAAAAATTATATTTTTGAGCAATCGGATAGGCTTCCATTACAAGCGTAATTGATGCATTGCGGTTATCGGCGTAACGCAAAAGGAGATTGCTGAGATAGAGTTTATTAAGGCAAAATGCATAATCCTTCTTAGCCAAATCGGCTAAATTGGTCTGGTTTAAATCGAGAAAATATAAGGTATTATATAATCGCTGTTTGAAACGCGATTTCAGTC
>DAOQII010000215.1:0-4458 GCA_035339455.1 Chitinophagales bacterium | reverse complement strand
GAGGAGATACTAAGTTACAGAACATCATTGACCAATATGCCCACCAATAGGGTCCGAAAGCTCTATTGGCGAATGCATAACTCTCGAAAAGATTACCTGAGTACCAAGCTGTAAATAACTCCGTTAAATAAGCTATACCTACCATGGTACCGGTTAGCAACATGATTTTGTTCATCGATTCGATATGCGCTAATGTGATATATTCTTTCAAATCCATCACATGTCTTGCTACCAACATCAATGTCAATACCATTGCAAATCCGGAGAAAATCGCTCCTGCCACAAAGTATGGAGGCATGATAGTGGTATGCCAGCCCGGCACTACTGATGTAGCAAAGTCAAATGATACGATGGTATGTACGGATAATACTAATGGAGTGGATAAACCTGCTAAAATTAAAGACAATGATTCCCAACGTTCCCAATGTTTTGCACTTCCTACCCAACCAAAGCTTAAGAAATTATAGAATTTCCATCTTCCCGGTGTTTTGGATTGATCGCGAATCGTACCAAAATCAGGCACTAAACCTGTGTACCAAAACAATAGTGAAACAGTGAAATATGTAGATATGGCAAACACGTCCCATAAAAGTGGTGAGTTAAAATTCAACCAAAGCGGGCCTCTTGTATTAGGGTAAGGGAAAATAAAGAAAGCATCCCATACGCGTCCCATGTGGAAGACAGGAAACTGACCGGCGCATATTACGGCAAATATTGTCATCGCTTCAGCAGCACGGTTCACACCGGTACGCCATTTTTGACGGAATAATAATAGGATAGCTGAAATTAATGTTCCGGCGTGGCCGATACCGATCCACCAAACGAAGTTGGTAATATCCCAAGCCCAACCTACTGTTTTATTTGCGCCCCAAGTACCAATACCGAAGCAAACTTCCCATGTAATACAGAAAACAAATAACCCTGCAACAGATGCCGATATCATCGTCCAAAACAACCATTTAGGTTGAATCTTACCCGTCGTTGGTCTAACGATGTCTTGGGTAATTTGTCTGTACGTTTTATTACCGAATATTAACGGTTCACGTAGTGGTGATTCAAAATGACTTGCCATTATATCTTACTTTACAACTTTTATTAATGATTATGCTTCTGGTTTAAAAATGAAATATTCTGCTGGTTCTTCATCTTTATTTCTAACTTTCACTTGGTATCCTACAGCCGGAATAAAATGTTGTTCTTCTAACACAAAATAGTTTCTACCGTTCGTATTGAATGTTTTCGCAACAGCTCCTTCTTTATTATTTTGGTCTCCAAAAGTGATGGCATTTGTAGGGCATGCTGTTTGGCAAGCAGTTTTAATTTCGCCATCTTGTAAAGGGCGTCCTGCTTTTTTTGCATTTAATTTTCCTTCTTGGATACGTTGTACGCAGAAAGAACATTTTTCAATTACCCCGCGAGAGCGTACTACAACATCCGGGTTCAACACCATTCTTGTTAAATCTTCAAACATGTAAGACTGTGCTTCTGTATCGGTGAATGAGCGTTTGCCGTCATTAAATTTACCGAAGCTATCTACTCCTTGATAATCTAACCAGTTGAAGCGGCGTACTTTATATGGGCAGTTATTAGCACAATATCTTGTACCGATACATCTGTTGTATGCCATTTGGTTCAATCCTTCTGAACTATGGTTCGTTGCATTTACCGGACACACGTTTTCACATGGTGCGTTGTTGCAATGCTGACACATCATCGGTTGGAAGGATACATCCGGATTATCCGGGTTGCCGTTATAGTAACGGTCGATACGCATCCAATGCATTTCTTGAGAGCGGAATACTTGACGTTTACCTACTACCGGAATATTGTTTTCTATATTACAAGATACGACACAAGCTCCACAACCGATACAAGCATTCAAATCGACAGTCATCCCCCAATGGTGACCTTGTTTATAGTCGAATGGTTGATAGCCATCATATAGAGAATGTCCAAATTCTTCTTTTATTTTTTCTCTATCTTCATTACCCGCATGTTCATTTTTTTGATATGCTGCTAATGTCGTTTCTTTAACGATTTCCCCTCTATAGTGCTTTTTACGGTTTGGAAGGTTGTTGTCTTCCATTAACGTATGATAGGTTTGGTTTAATCCTAATTCATAAACTTTGCCTGTCATTTCGATGGTTGCACCATCAAGCGTATAAGAAGTTGCACCATTTATATTTTTCAGGAATGGGAATACATTTTTACCCACCATGTCGCCGGCTTTTCCTGCTTTCTCACGACCATACCCTAAAGCTATTGCCAATGTATTTGCCGGCTGACCAAATTGAACGACTACCGGTAATTCAATTGATTTTCCATTTATAGTAACTTTTGCAATTGGTACTCTTTTTTCAGAAGGTTGCGGGTCGATACCTTTAGCCTTTGCATAAGAATATGAAATACATACATAGTTATCCCAAGTTACTTTTGCGATTGGATCGGGCATTTCTTGTAAAAAAGGATTATTTGCATAACGACCATCGCCTAAACCTACTTTTTCATAAAAGAGAACTTCTAATCCTTTTGGAGCAGCAACGTCTGTTTTTACTGCGGCAATTGCTGAAGCGGCATTTGCGGATGCACCGCTACCGGTTGCCACAGTTCCGAAATAACCTAATTGAACGGCATCTTGATAATTACCGCCAACGATAGTAGAAATTTCATTTTGTACAAATTGTCCGATTGGTGTGGTATCTCCAGCCCAAGTTAATAAAGAAGCTTGAGTTTGACGCGTGTCGAATAATGGATTAATTGTTGGTTGTACAAAGCCATAGAAACCCGGTTTTGGATTAATGATATCCCAAGACTCTAAGTAGTGTGCGTTTGGACAGATATATTTACAAAACTGCGCTGATTCATCTGCTCTATCTGCTGTAGATACAGAAACTTCTGCGGCTTTAATCGCATCTTTAAAAATATCCGCATATTGGGTATCATACACAGGATTTGTACCTAACAAGATAATACCTTTGTATGCGCCGGATTTTAAGTCATTTGCTAATGTAGCTAATGCTTCATCATTACCCGATTTTAAATTATAGGCATTCGCAGTATCTATTACAGCACCATAGTTTCCTAATGTACTGTTTATCGCATTCACTAATAATTGTATTTCTACGTCATTTGTCCCTGAAACAACAACAGATTTCCCTTTAGCAGCAGTTAGTTCTTTTGCTACTTTTGCAATACCCTCATTAGCGTCTTTTCCGGCAAGGCTTTTGGAGCCGCTTATCGTACCGCCTATGGCTGCTAATAAATTGATTAATGCTTGTTTTTCCTCTGATGGGTTAATTGGATATCTGTAATCTGCGCTTGCACCTGTAATCGTCATCGTAGATTGGAATTGGTGGTGGCGAGACATTTTAGGATTCTCTTGGGTAGGAACTCTGTTTGCGATATATTTTTTTGTATTCTCAATAGAAGAAATTCCGGTACCCAAGAAATCTGCATTAAAACCAACAATTATATCTGCTTTATCATAATTGATAGATGGGATAATGGCTGCTCCTAAACTGATTTGATTGGCTTTTCTGGTAGCATAATTAGAGATAGCATCATACGCAACTACTGTTGTAGAAGGATATTTTGCTACAAATTTCTCTATTGCTTTTTTGGTAATAGGCGATGCAACTGTACCGGTTACTAAAGCAATTTTACCTCCGCCTTTTACTATTGTGTCTAATTTTTGAGTAATTTCAGCATCTACTGTTTTCCAATCTGTTTTTTTATTGTTGGCAGTAGGGGTTGCTAAGCGAGTAGTATCGTATAACCCTAATACTGAAGCTTGCGCTCTTGCACTTGTTCCTCCTTTTGTTAACGGAGAATCATTATTTCCTTCAATTTTAATAGGGCGGCCTTCACGTGTTTTTACTAAGATATTAATGCAGTCATTACCGTCATAGAATGTAGAAGCAAAATAATCTGCTACTCCGGGCACTACTTCCGGTACTGCTTTTCTAGTGTCAATAGTGTAAGGGATTGCCTTATGGGTTGGAATTTTACAAGCAGATGCCAATGCAGCAACAGAAACACTAAATCCCATTGCTTTTAAGAAATCGCGACGGCTGGTGCCATTGTTGTCGTCCGTTTCTGTAGTATCTACTTCAAAATTAAATTCTTTCGCTGCTTGTTCTTTGTATCGAGGAGTTTCGTGCAGCTCATCTAAGCTCGTCCAATATTTTTTGTTACTCATTTATATAAAGGTTAATTGAGTTCTCGAATATTAATAATGACATTTTTGACATTCAGTACCACCGATATCTTCTACGGTTACTTTCGCTTTAGTACCTTTTTTCAATTCGTCTTGATATTTTTGGAATACAGAATAATATTTATTTTCTGCAAATTTCACTTCCGTTTGTCGGTGGCAGTTGATACACCATCCCATTGACAAAGGAGCAAATTGTTTCATTACTTCGTACTCTTCTACTTTACCGTGGCAAGTTTGGCATT
>DAOQII010000214.1:0-4479 GCA_035339455.1 Chitinophagales bacterium | reverse complement strand
TCTTATCTGATTTTGGAGCAAATTATTTATTCTTAAAGCTGAATACGAATGTTTGGAAAATAAACTACCAGAATATTTTTGCAGAATTGACTAAATTTTATGGTCATGGTGGCGATGGCTTGCTGACTAAAAAATACATGGCCATGCATCACCTGAGTATAAATATTGGCAAACATGTAAACCTCGGGATATTTGAAAGCGTGATGTTCAGACGCGAGAATAATTTTGAATTACAATACCTGAATCCGATTATTTTTTACCGTTCCATCGAGCAGGCTTTAGGTTCTCCCGATAACGCATTTATCGGTTTTGACATGAAAGCAAATTTTGCCAAACATTTTCAAATTTATACCCAGTTCTTATTAGACGAATTTAATTTTTCAAAAGAGTTTAGTCGTCCGGGAAAAAGCAAACTGTACAGCTTGTTTCATCCGAATAAATGGTGGGGAAATAAATTTGCCGCACAGTTAGGATTAAAATACATTGATGCATTTGGGGTTGACCATCTGGACTTACAACTGGAAGGAAATATTGCCCGACCTTATACCTATTCGCATTATGATACTACAACGGCGTGGACGCACTACAATCAACCTTTAGCTCATCCACTTGGGGCTAATTTTACTGAATTGATTTTTAATGTCAGCTATCAGCCCATGAAACAATTGTATCTGAATGCCCGCTTTATTTATGATAGATATGGTGAAGATAACGATACGACCAACTGGGGTGGCAACCCGATGAAAGTTTACGGAACTTTTGAGCGAGAGTACGGAAATACTACAGGACAAGGTATACAAGCAAGACAATTTTTTGTAAACTTCCTTGCCACCTACGAACCCTGGCATAATGTATTTGTCGATCTGGAATATACTTATCGCAAAAAGAAAAGCCAGGATGCCGTCAGAAATATGCAAACACATTTTCTAAATCTGAATTTGCGCTGGACACTTCCATACAGAAGGAATGAATTTTAATTAGGATACTGCTTTTTACCGTTTACTCATTTTTTTCTACCATTAACGAAGTAAAGTTGTTGTTGAGTTGGGTTTAGCATAATTTTAAACCAACAAAACAAATAACTATGAAAAAAGTAATTTTAATCAGCATGTTGTTCGCTATGACAGCGAGCTATGCGCAGACCAATGGCATTAGCTCTTTTAATTCCGATTTAAAAGGAGTATGGAGTTTAACCATTTCACATGTTTACAATGGAAAAGTACTTTCTACCACAAGTAATGTTTATTACTTCTTTTCTGATTTTACATTCCTTGTTGCTCCGTTGGCTCAAAGTTATTCAGACATTTTGCAAGTACGTCCTAAACTTTCATCAAAATGGAAAATAATCAACAACAATCTTATTCTGTTTAATCCTCATGGAGAGCAGATTATGGCTGTTTTTTCAAAGAATAATACAGAAAAGATTATTTCCGGTTCTAAGGTAATCAAGGGTACTCATGAACTAAACGAAAATGATATATTGAAAGAAACAAGCAATTGGTTAGTCTCCTTGCTTTAGTTACTTAGTTAGTCGTCGGTGGGGATTGCTTCGCAATCCCCATTTTTTATTTTAACAAACACTACTACTTTATTTTATTTGATAAATATTCTCTTGCTTTAAATCCACATTCGTTTATAGTTTCAGTTATTAATACAGCAACATCATAACTATTTTTCAGAAAAATAAATTATGCAAAAACTTTTTTTGCTTGCACTTTCTAGTGTATTACTTACTTCATGTGTTTCTCAAAAAGAATATTCAAAGGCACTCGATGATTATCTGAATGAGGCGGTAAAGAATAAATATCTTCAGTTAAAACTCGATTCCGTTCGTCAAGAAAATATAGCTTCGCAGCAACAGCTACAAGATAAAATTACACAATTGCGACAAGATTCAGCAACACTTACTGTTGAAATGGCGAAGCAGCAAGCTCAAATAACTGACATGGAAGATAAATTCCAGTCGGCACAAATCAGCTTTATGAAACAGTTGCAACAAGCCTCTTCAAGCAATCAAAAATCAAACGCTGAATTGTTGCAAATGCAATTGGATTTAGAAAAACAAAAGCTTGCTCTGGATGCTAAACAAGCCACGCTAAATAAACTGACAGAGGATGTAGCATTGAGGGAAACCCGCATACAAGAACTCGAAAAATTATTAAACGAAAAAAACGAGAAAACACAACAATTACAGCTTGCCGTACAACAGGCACTTTCCGGATTTAATGCCGGCGAATTGTCTGTTTACCAAAAAGACGGAAAAGTATATGTGTCGATGAGCGATAATTTATTATTTAAATCGGCTTCTGTAAAAGTAGAAGCAAAAGGCGAAGAAGCATTAGGTAAACTTGCTGAAATCATACAAAAAAATCCGGATCTGAATATCATGATAGAAGGACATACCGATAATGTACCCTATAAATCGAACAGCTCATGTATGAAAGACAACTGGGATTTAAGCCTTATGCGTTCCAGCTCGGTGGTGCATATTCTCACAGAGAAATTCAAGGTTAATCCGGTACAATTAATAGCTTCCGGCAGAGGTGAATTTCATCCCGTTTCCAGCAATACAACAACTGAGGGCAAGGCTCAAAACAGAAGAACAGAAATTATCTTGACGCCTAATTTAGACAAGCTCAATCAACTGTTGAACTCCGGAAAATAAATTGTTTAACTTACTGAAATCAAAGCCCAAATTAATAACCTGAGATAGGGATAAGTAAATAGTTGATTTTTTTTCATTTAATTCATCTTCTTTGTTAAGTTGGAGGAAACTGAGAAATCAACTATTCTTTTTACTTTCTTTTTCTTACACGAACTCAGATTGATTTTTACAAAATAGTTGATTTTTTATTGAGAACCTCCACCTTTTAATTCCTCCTCCTTTAAAAGTTGGAGGAAAATGAGAAATCAACTATTTTTTTTAGCTTCTCATTTTTTACCTGAGCTCAGGTTAATAATAAGGTGCCATAAATACATAAACCAACACTCCGGAAAGTGCGACATAGAGCCACAACGGAAATGTGTATTTTGCCCAGCGTCGGTGATGAATAATTTTGTCCTGAAAGGCAAAGGCAAAAGTTTTCAAAACCAAAGGCAACACGATTAACGACAAAAAGATATGCGTAATTAAAATAAAATAATAGATATAACGCAAAAAAGTTTTTCCTAAATAACGTGAATCTTCAGCCTTGAGCGTGTGATAAATTACATAAGAAAGTAAAAATATACAAGATAATACCAATGCCGTCAGCATCATGGTTTTGTGCGCCTTAATGTTCTTATTTTTAATAAAATAAAATCCGGCTAAGAGGCAAAAAAAAGTGAGTGTATTGACAATTGCATTAAACTTTGGAAAAAATGATAAGTTTAAAGAATGAGTGAATTCAGGTGGAGAGAATTTGAGCATGGCAATCACCAATGCCGGCACTACTACCGATATGGCAAAGATTACTGCGTTGATTGTATTTTTTGATGTATTTTTTAGAAACGCCATATCCGAAATTTAAAAGGCGCAAATTACGAACTTCCTTACACTTATTTCCGTACTTCTTTAATTAAATACTTGCTGAAAAAATTAACTTTATTAACTTGAGTTCGGGTAAAGCAACAGGAATTAATAAAGTTAGGTCTTGGTTATGAAGAAGCTTAGGGGTAGAATGCTGCTCTCAAGTGCAAAGGTGATGGGCAAACACCATCTTTTTTACGGTATTGATATCGATTTGGTTTGTGTGCACATGACGGCAATCAATCTCTTTCTCAATGGCATTTTTCATGCAGAAATAATGTGTGCAGATGCACTACGTCCGGGCGACTTTCAGGTCAGCTACCGCACTTCCCTACACCCTTTTGGGATATTCCGCATTACCGAAAAAGAGCAGTCTCCTTTGTGGCAGATGCATCAAATGGAGTTTAAGAAAACAGAAACACAAACGGGCAAACAACTCAGCATCTTTTAACTTCAACCGCAGCTATGCGGTTTTTTCTATTTTTATACTATGAAAACCTCCTATCATCCTGCTATTATTGTAGCCTTTTATTTGAATTGTTTACCTAAAGACATGCTCCTCCGTATTCCCCGAACTACCAAGTTTGACTGGAAGCATAAAAAGCCGGAACATTTATTTGGGTTTGATTGGTATCAAAACAACCAAAAGCTTTTTAAAACGATAGAGATGGTCTGTAATCACCGGCATTTATTAAAAGTAAATAGAGCTTTGTTATTCCTGTTGCCGTGTTCCTGCATGCTTCCACTTTTGTCTTGATACAAAAGTGGAGCAAAAAATCAAGAACAATAAAAGGCATTTTTGCCTGTACCAGTGGCTTCAGCTCTAAAAAATCTGCTTGTGAAAACTATCTTGTCGCTTGCTATTTGTGTTTAATTTTGGTTGGATTTAGCGCATTTGAACTTATTGCTTTTCATTTTATTTTGCACGATAGTTTTAAG
The DNA here is from genome assembly GCA_035339455.1 of Chitinophagales bacterium. Taxonomy (GTDB): domain Bacteria; phylum Bacteroidota; class Bacteroidia; order Chitinophagales; family JADIYW01; genus JADJSS01. Next base: position 32 of record DAOQII010000214.1, on the reverse strand, counting down.
TCGCCACGATTTTTTATCGCCTCATGCTGTTT
>DAOQII010000213.1:1954-4485 GCA_035339455.1 Chitinophagales bacterium | reverse complement strand
CTTGCAGGCTGGGACTAAACTGACTAGTATAGCTAGCGCAAAAATAAATTTTGTAAAGTTTAGGTTGAGATTTCGTTGCATTTAAGATTTTTGGTTAAATTTAGATAAAGTTCTCTTATTTTACAATCCAAATATTTTCGGGATAAATATGGCAAAAAAGAAAAAAAATATTATTGAAAAAATTATTGACACGTCCAAAGTAGATGAACAAGTTCGCGTTTTTCCAAATAAAGTAGGTTCTTATGGTTTTGATGCCTGGGGATTCAACATGAAAGACATGAAAAACAGCATGCGCTTTGCAAAATTCCTGTATGAGCAGTTCTATAAAGTTGAAGCCTTCGGACTTGAAAATATTCCAAGAGAAGGACGCTGTCTGATAATAGCCAACCACAGCGGGCAATTGCCGTTTGACGGCATGCTTATTGGCTATGCCATGCTGAGTAATCCAAACGGCCCGAGAGCTCCTAAAGCAATGATGGAACGTTTCTTGCCCACCGTACCATTTATTGGCAACTGGCTCAATTCGATGGGAGCTGTTGTAGGGGATATGCTTAATGCAGAGCGGATGCTGGAAAATGAAGAAGCAATCATTGTATTTCCCGAAGGTGTAAGGGGTTCTAATAAAGTATATAAAGACAAATACAAATTACAGCGTTTTGGAAATGGATTTATGCATTTGGCAATGAAGCACAAAACACCGATAATTCCGGTAAGCGTAGTCGGCATGGAAGAAACCATACGTTCTTACGCCGATATTAAACCGCTTGCTAAGCTACTGGGAATGCCTGTTGCGCCCTTGGTCATACCGTGGATATTTCCGTCAAAAGTAGTTTTGCATTTTGGTACTCCCATGTATTTTGACAATGATGTACATAAGGAACATGATATTAAATACAGAGTCGATCTTGTAAAAGACGAAATCAACAACTTAATGCAAAGTGGTCTTACTCATCGCAAACAGGCAGCAGTTCAACAAAAAATATCCAGCAAAGAAAAAACTAAATCATAAGCACAGTATGGAATCAAAAAAGAAATTATTAGTAACAGGTGCTGCAGGAGCGCTGGCAAAAAAAGTAATCGACAAGCTAAAAATTCATCATAAGATAGTAGCCGTAGATTTTCGCCAAAAAGTGGATTTGGGTATTCCGGTAGAAACATATAAGGTAGACTTTAACAAGCGCATTTTTGAAGATATATTCCGTGAACATCAGTTTGAAGGCATCATCCATTTAGGTCGTATTTCGGCACATGAGATGAACCGTTTTTCTCGTTATAATGCTAATGTAATGGGCACGCGGAAATTGTTTGATCTGGCATTAAAATATAATGTTCCAAAAGTGCTGGTACTCTCCTCCTATTTTGTTTATGGTGCTTCGCCATATAATCCTTCCTTGCTGGATGAAAGTACTCCGCTAAAAGCTTCTGAACTTACCATGGACTTAGTAGATTCCGTAGAGCTGGAAAATTTGTCAAACATTTATTTATATAAATACCCACAACTCAATATTACTATTTTGCGTCCATGTAATATAGCAGGACCCGGTGTCAGAAATACTTTCTCTTTATTACTTTCTGAAAAACGAGCACCTGTCTTATGGGGGTTTTCACCGCTGATGCAATTTATTCATATTGATGATATGCGCGATGCTATTGAACTGGCGTTTGAAAAAAACAAACCGGGAGTCTACAACGTAGCCCCGGCAGACTATATTGCTTTTCAAGATGCTGTAAAAGCTGCGGGATGTAAAACGATACAGATTCCATCTGTTCCTCCGCAACTTACTGAGAGTATTGCCCGTTTCTTGAAATGGAAAACCTTCCCGCCCTATCTCATAAACTATTTTAAATATCCTGTAATTTTAGATGGAAGTTCGTTTGATAAAACTTTCGGATTCAAACCTAAAAAGACACTCAGTGATATTTTCAACTACTACAAAAGTTTAAAATAAAAGTGGACGAATTATTTTGTCATTCTTATATTACATCTCCAATCGGTACTATATGCATTGGCGCAAACAATCATGGCATCGAGTATATTTCTTTTCAGGATAAAAATCAGGAAAAAGCTGACAAAGAAAATGTCATTACGAAAGAAGCGGCAAGACAATTACAGGCTTATTTTAATAAAGAGCTTAAACAGTTTTCGTTGCCACTCAATATGCATGGCACGCCTTTTCAGCAAAAGGTTTGGACATCATTACATCAGATTGCGTATGGGAAAACTATTTCATATTTAGATTTGGCAAAGCAACTGGGCGATGCTAAATGCATACGTGCTGCCGGAACAGCAAACGGCAAAAATCCATTTGCCATTGTTGTGCCTTGCCACAGAGTAATTGGAAAAAACGGGAGTTTAGTTGGCTATGCGGGAGGTTTGCATCGAAAAAAATGGCTGCTTGATTTTGAACAAAACACGAAACTTCTGTTTAAGGATGAATTTTGAAAAAAATTTAAATTATGAATCAATAACTTACCTAAAACACATTCACTATTTACTAATTGCCAATAACCAATGACTAATCACCAATGAC
>DAOQII010000213.1:0-1854 GCA_035339455.1 Chitinophagales bacterium | reverse complement strand
AAAACACATTCACTATTTACTAATTGCCAATAACCAATGACTAATCACCAATGACCAATAACTAATACACTTGCCTTAAAAGAAAAATAAATTGTTATGATTAATTTCATTTTGCCAACTTAAAATTTGTCAACTGCCAACTAAATAAATCATGCATACTATTGACGATATTGATTTAAAGATTCTTTCTATACTCATGAAAGATGCGCGCAAACCCTATACAGAAGTAGCAAAAGAGCTTTTTGTTTCAGCCGGAACAGTGCATGTGCGTATGCGAAAATTGGAAGAAATGGGTCTGGTAAAATCGTATAATGTGCAACTCGACCATCAAAAACTGGGATACGACATCACGGCATTTCTGGGAATTTATCTCAATAAAAGTTCACAATATGATGTCGTTGCCAAACAATTAGCCGCTATTCCGGAAATTGTCGATGTGCATTATACTACCGGAATTTATTCGATGTTTGTCAAGCTGATTTGCAGAGATACTGAACATTTGCGAAAAGTGCTGATGGAAAAAATTCAGAAAATAGAAGAAATTACCAGAACGGAAACCTTTATATCGTTGCAAGAAAGTATCAGCCGACCGCTGAAGCTGGATGAATAAGAATAGTTTATATTAAATTAGTTTAATACGCACAGGTAAGCAATCAGTATCAAATCCTAAGTTTAAGTGCTTACTCTTACATTTAATTTTGGCAAAATAGTATTGATGTTCATTTTGTAACAATTGAAAATAATCTTGTAACCGCATAGCAGAAGATGATGCTACTTTTGCATTATAAAATTTACAAATCATGAAAACAAAAAAATTAACAAAAACATTTTTAGTGCTTCTCGTAGCCTTAATTGCCGTAACATCGTGTGTAGGCATTCCTGATGGCGTAACAGCTGTTCAAAACTTCCAAAGTGAGAAATACCTTGGTCAGTGGTATGAAATAGCTCGCTTTGATTACAAATATGAAAAAAACATGGATAACACCACCGCTCAGTATAGTCTTAATGAAGACGGCACAATAAAAGTTGAAAATAAAGGATATGACTATGTAAAGAAAGAATGGAAATTAGCTACAGGCAAAGCAAAATTTGTAGGCAGCGACAAAGAAGCCAGACTTAAAGTTTCATTCTTTGGTCCATTCTATGCAGGATATAATGTTGTGGCTATTGACGACGCCTACCAAAATGCACTTGTTTATGGCAGCAGTAAAAAATACATTTGGGTCTTGTCCAGAAATAAAACTTTGGATGAAACTACAAAAGCAAAGTTTATAGAAAAGGCAAAAAAAGATGGCTATGATATTTCAAAACTCATATGGGTTGCTCATGACAAAGATTAATCAAATCTCACATTTTAGAAAAAAGTACATCTAGAATATATCCACGGAGATGCAGTTAAAGCTGCATCTCCGGTATATCCCCTTCAATGATTAATTTACCGGCTGTGGCATTCTTTATTTCTTCTATACTGATTCCCGGGGCGCGTTCTAACAGTTTAAATCCGTCCGGTGTTACATCCAATACTGCCAGTTCTGTAACTATTTTCTTTACACATTTTAATCCGGTAATCGGTAGTGTACATTTAGGTAAAAGCTTAGATTCACCTGCCTTGTTCACATGTTGCATCGCCACAATTATATTTTTTGCCGAAGCTACTAAATCCATCGCCCCACCCATACCTTTTACCATTTTTCCGGGTATTTTCCAATTAGCGATATCTCCATCTTCACTTACTTCCATTGCTCCTAAAATAGTTAAATCAATATGACCTCCGCGAATCATGGCAAAGCTGGTAGCCGAATCAAAAAAAGAGCCGCCCGGCAAAATCGTTACGGTTTGTTTTCCGGCGTTTAT
>DAOQII010000212.1:0-4504 GCA_035339455.1 Chitinophagales bacterium | reverse complement strand
CAACTTGGTCGAATAAAGCATGCAGTTTATTTTGTTTTTTATACACTTTCCGCCAGGTATGATATTCCGCCGTGAATTTTTCTTTACTCAAATTTCCTTCCATATAGGCAGCCGTAAGATAATAGATGGGAATCCAGGGGAGGTATCCCGCTCTCATTTTCTGTTGTTTATCTAAGATGAGTAGTTTGTATTTTTTTATAATAGTCAACACCTGTTGCCATTTTTGCTGCATAAACAACGATTCCACATAAACTGTAAAAAATAAATGCCATCTGTACCGGATTATCTCTTTCCCATATACAGCGAGTATGCTTTCTGCAAATTGGGCTGCCTTCTTATATTCTTTCTCAGCTATGAGACATTTTACAAAAAATGAGATGAACGAAAACTTATTGTGGAAATTATGGGTTTTATGCATAATGGGCAATGCGCCATTCATCAATTGTAATGCTTCCGTTATCCTGTGTTGTTTCAGTAAGATGGACGATAAATTATTCAAGTATAAGAGATGATCATTTAATGGAATTTTTACCGAAAGACGAGCATAGTACTCTGCTTGTTTGTATGCTTTGTTTCGTATTAAAATGAGAGACCGGTTGGCATAAAAATTCAATAAGAATCTCTTAGAAAAAAACAGTTGTTGCGTTGAAAATAATTTGTCGAAATAAGTATAGTGCTCAAGCAGATTTTTAAAATTATTGTAATTGGAATACATAAAGGTGAGCCTCACCAATGCCATATACCGCAAATATCCTTCCACCTCTACATCATACATGACATCAATCAAAAAGTCTTCCCATTGATTAGAGTTTTTCAATTTTCCCATATAATGATGCACAATGTCAATACTGGCAGCTGATATTTTATTTCGGGTTGATACACATTTGTTATACCTCTTTTGGTGGGTTCGTATAAAATGTTCAACCTTATTATAGTCATCATATCGCAGTCGGATAAGCAGATATTGCATAAACTTCTCAATAGTTTCGTACCATTTGATAAAATTAAATGTATTATACTTGTTATGACTTATTGCAGTAAATATCCATCTTTCCTCATCTACAGAAATACTGTCTGTATAAATAAGCTCTTCAATATGTAGCAAATATTCGTACTTGTAATCGACATTGTATTCGAGCAAACGCTGCTGCATCCATTTTTTTAAATTAGCATATCGTCGTTTGTCAATTGCAGTATCAAAGTTTAAGGGTTGCTTCTTCAAAACATATCCTTCAATTTTTTTGATTAAAGCATAATTGAGTTTATCTTTTTTGTCGGCCAGGTTGACAAGCAGATGTATTTCATGGGGCAACAAAGCTTCAATATAGGTTGTTAGTTGTTGGAATTTTATTTTCAAAGTCAATATTAAATTAATTACTAAAATTAGCCATAAAATACTACTATTTTTACAGATTTATGCATAATTTACATTTTAAGTCAATAGTAAAAAAATCATAAACTAAATATTAGATTAAAATTACGCAGGTTAATTTTATAGTATAATTGAAATACATGCAACAATTACAAAACAAAACTGCCATTATCACAGGTGCAGCGAGAGGAATTGGAAGAAGAGCGGCAGAAGTATTTGCAGCAAATGGAGCGAACGTGGTCATCTGGGATGTTAATGAAGAAGCAGGAATGAATGTTGAAGAACAAATCAAAGCACAAGGCTTTACTGCCTATTTTCAAAAAGTGAATACAGTTGATGTAAATGAAGTAATAGCCGCCACAGCACAGGTTTCTGAAAAATTTGGTGCTATAGATATTTTAATCAATAATGCAGGAATTACCCGCGATGCAACTTTGCAAAAAATGAGCCCGGAGCAATGGCAACAGGTTATTGATGTCAACCTGACCGGAGTGTTTAATTGTACTAAGGCCGTTTCGCCTTATATGATTCAGCAACAATCTGGCAGAATCATCAATACATCTTCCGTAGTGGCATTATATGGCAATTTTGGTCAGTCTAATTATGTGGCTACCAAAGCCGGATTAATCGGTTTGACAAAAGTATGGGCTAGGGAATTGGGTAAGTATAATATCACTGTAAACGCAGTAGCACCCGGTTTTATTGGTACCGAAATGATACAAACAGTTCCTGAAAAAGTGCTGGAAACCATGAAAGATAAAAGTGCGCTTAAAAGAATTGGAGAACCTGAAGATATTGCCAATGCCTATTTGTTCTTGGCGAGCGATGCCGCTAAATTTATCACGGCACATACCTTAAGTGTAGATGGAGGATTGACGATATGAGAAAAGCAGTAATAACAGGTAGCGGTGCTTATGTGCCTGAAAAGATTGTTCCAAACAGTTTTTTCAATGAAGTATTGCAAGAAGACGTGGATACTTGGCTTCGCGAAAATGTACATATTTATAACAGAAGATGGTGTGGCGAAAATGAATCCGTAGTGGATTTGTGCTTAAGTGCTGCAAAAAATGCCATTGAAGATGCAGCTATCACGGCAGATGATATTCAACTTATTATTGTGGCAACAGATACGCCCGAATATATTTCGCCATCTACTGCATCTAAGCTTCAGCATTTACTTCAGGCTAACCATACTGGAGCATTTGATATCAATACGGCGTGTGCCGGCTTTGTTACTGCGCTTGATATGGCATCTAAATACATTATTGCCGATAAGCAGTATAAAAACATACTGGTTATTGGTGCTTATGCTATGAGTAAGTACTTAAATATCGAAGATAAAAAAACAGCAACTTTATTTGCAGACGGAGCCGGTGCGGTTATTCTTTCTGCTCAGCATGATACTGACAGCGGATATATTGCAGGAGATTTGATGACTCAAGGACAATATTGCGACTGGATGGGTATCTATGCAGGAGGCACTTTTAAGCCGCTTTCTCAGGAGGTGTTGGATAAAAAAGAACACTTGTTGCAATTTGTAAAGAAATTCCCGAAAGAACTCAACCCCACCATGTGGACGAGCATGATACAGAAGTTGTGCAAAGAAAATAAAGTTGAAGTAAATGAGGTAAAAGGTTTTTTCATTACACAAATTAATATAAACAGCATTTGGGAAACGATGGACAGGCTAGGGGTTGACCGTAAACTTGCACCCACAGTGATGCATGAGTTTGGATATACAGGCTCAGCGGCTATTCCGATAGCTTTTCATATTGCAAGAAAAAGCGGAAAAGTCAAACAAGGGGATTATGTAGTTTTTGTGGGTTCAGGCGGAGGATTATCATTTGCAAGTGTATTATTAAAATTATAGACATGTCATTATCCACGGCAACATACGGATTATTGATTATCTATGTCATCATCACGCTGACCATCGTAATACGTGGTGCTTTGAAAATAAAAACCATGAGTGATTACGCTGTTGGTAATATTGTTTTTAAACCCTGGATGGTAGGCTTGTCTTTGGCAGCATCTACTACCAGCGCTGCTACTTTTATTATTAATCCGGGTTATATAGCACTTTACGGATGGAGTGCATTTATATCATTTGCAGTTGTGTTGCCAATTGGCGTATTCTTGTCTTTGTATTTTATGACCAAGCGATTTCGTGAGCATGGCGTTACGATAAAAGCACTGACGCTCTCACAATGGATAGGCACACGCTATAACAGCAAAGCGTATGCTGTTTTCTTTGCTTTCTTATCGCTGTTGTTAATTACGTTCATTGTTTTGATTTGTGTAGGTTTGGCTTCTATTTTATCCAAAGCACTCAACTTAGATATTATCTATGTAGTGGTGGGAATAATTGTTTTTGTATTTGGATATATGATGTTTGGCGGTGCCAATTCAATGGTGTATACTAATACCATACAAGCATCCATTAAGTTAATCGTTGCATTCATCATGCTGGGTTCAGGTATTCATTTTTTTAAAAACGGTTTTAATGAAACATTGTCTTCAATAGATACAAATCTGGTATCCGTAGTGAATCCCAGCAGTCCCATGTTTAGAGATTTCTTTGAGATATTTATCTGTCAGTTTATAGTGGGTATTGCCATCGTTTGCCAGCCGCATATAATCACCAAATCATTATTGTTGAAAAAAGACGAAGATGTAAATAAATATCTGACAATAGGAATTATCGTGTTAGCAATTTTCTTTAGTGTCGTTTTCACCGGTTTTTATGCACGTCTGTCATTTCCAGATTTGATGGTAAATGGCACTAAACTAAAAATGGATATGATTATTCCTACCTATGTGGTACAAACATTTAGCGGAAATATCGGCGTGTTTGTAGGCGTTTTTGTTATCCTAGGGTTGATGTCTTCAGGTATTGCTACTTTGGAAGGTTTAATTCAATCTCTATCTACAACAATCAGCTCCGATATTATTAAACCCTTATTAAATATTGATGAATCGGAAACGAATGGGGATAAAAAATTGTTTTATATTAATAGAATAATCATTGTCTGCTTGGCACTCATTTCTATGTATTTCTCCATCCAGCAAATTCAGCATCCTAAATTAAGCGTTAGCTTATTTGCGTTGGTAGGTGTATATGGTTTTTTTGCA
>DAOQII010000211.1:0-4516 GCA_035339455.1 Chitinophagales bacterium | reverse complement strand
TGATAAATACACCGGTTATTTTACATCCAATCGCCCTGATGGTCATGGATTGGATGATATTTATTCATTTACGGATAATGGCATTGAACTGGAAGGAGTAGTAGTAGATTCCCTCACCGGAAAACCAATTTGTAACAGCTCGGTACAGATGACTAATGATGGTATTACCTTGGGGACGAAGAAAACAAAATGCGACGGCTATTTTGAATTCAGCGTTTTGCGAGATATGGACTATTGTTTCCCGGCTAAAGCCGAAGGTTATTACCCAAACAATTCCATTTGCGCTACTACAAAAGGTGTAAAACCGGGAGAGAAAGTATTTGTGAGAATTCCGTTGCTGCCTGAACGACCTGCTTCCTTGACCGTACAAGTTATAGATAAACAAACTAAAAAGCCGATTCCGCATGCTGGTATTTTATTATCGGCAAATTGCGATGGAACCATACAGAATGATACCGCCAATGAAAATGGTAAAAAATGCTTTAAAGTGAAATGCGATTGCGATTATGTGGCTGTTGGCAACGCTGAAGGCTATTTGCCCAATCAATCTTTTTATACGACGAAAGATAAATGCGATAAGCTGAAAGAATGTGACAACCCGAATGGGGAAGTGGTGATAGTAGAATTAGACAAATTCCGTCAACCGGAACAACCTAAAGAGCCGGAGGTAGTCTTGCCTAAAGGTTATACCGTTGACTCGGCAGGTTATATTGAGTTGAAAGATATTTATTATGATTTTGACAAATGGTATATCCGCAAAGAGTCTGAAACGGAATTGTATAAACTTTTGGCATTTTTAATTTTCAATCCGGATGCTATTGTAGAGATTGCTTCACACACCGACTCACGTGCACCATTTGATTACAATATCAAATTATCGCAACGCAGAGCGCAGTCTGTTGTGAACTGGCTGGCAGCAAAAGGTATAGACCGCGACCGCATGAAACCTGTAGGCTATGGTGAAACCCGATTGCGCAATAAATGTGCAGACGACGTGCCATGTACCGAAGAAGAACACCAACGCAACCGCAGAACAGAATTTAAAGTAATAGGCAAGAAAATCAACTTATCGTCAGAAGAGAAAAAAGGGGTAAAAGTTGATCCATGTCTTAAATGTCCGTTTTAAAAAACCAAATAGCTATATATTGAAAAACTGAAGATGACAACCCCCGTTGAAAAACTGCCTGTTCATATTGGAACAGGCAGTCTTTATTTATACAGTGAAGTCTTGTAATAAATGCTATTTCATTAATTTAATACAACTTATAACAAAACTTGTTTATTATCGAATCGTCATCCGATAGGTTAAAATCCGTATCTTGTAGCAATGCTGAAGGGAAAGTTTATTAAACAAGTTTCCGTTTTGTTTTCCGGTTTGCTGATGGTGCAAATCATCAATTTTATTTTCTCCTTACTGCTGCCCAAATACGTTACACCACCAGATTTTGCTTTGTTCGGAATATTTACGGCTGTCGTATTTATCTTAGCTGAGATTGTAAATGCCAAACTTGATGTTGCAGTGATGTTAGGAACTGATGACAAAGAAGCTGAACGACTGGTAACTGCAGCACATACATTTGCAGCGGGGTTTGTCTTGCTACTCATTTTCATCAGTCTGTTCCTGGTTTTTTACGTCGATAAAATATATGTCTTGCTACCTTTTGCAGTCGCTGCTTACGGCATTCATCAACCTGTTTTAGTGCGATTTAATCAGCAAGAAGAGTATAAAAAAATTAATACCTTCCGTTTTATTCAGGTAAGTACTACAGCATTAATGACATTAACCTTGGCCATATTGAAAATAAAATATGCACTGATTATTGGTTTTTGTATAGGATTAGGTATAGCTACGATTTACACTATGTATTTTATGCCCGTTAAGTTAAATGTACAAACCCTGATTTTCTGTTTAAAAAAATACAAACAATTTCCCACTTATGGTACGTGGTCTTCGTTACTAAACAACTTGTCCAAAAACAGCATTCCCATTTTACTCAAACGATTTTTTTCGGCTAATGAAGTCGGCTATTATGCTTATGCCACCAGATTATTAAATGCTCCAACGGGCATGTACAGTTCTGCTATTAGTCAGGTTTATTTCAAAAATGCAGTTTCGCTCAATCCTGCTGAATTAAAACAACATACATATCAGCTCATTCGTATGTCCGTACTGCTGGGAATAATACCCAGTATTCTTATTTTATTTTTTGGTAAAAGTATCTTTTTATATTTATTTAGTCCTGAATGGGCAAATGCCGGAGTCGTAGCTCAATACCTTATCTTATGGTATTTTATTGGCATTATTACCGGCCCGATTAGTGTCTTGTTAGACATAAAGTACAAGCTCAAAGCAGAGCTCTTTTATAATCTCTTATTGCTATTATTGCGTGTGATGGCAATTTTACTAGGCGCATACCTACACAATTTTTTGCTGGCTATTTTAACTTTATCTCTGGTTGGTTTTGTTATGAATTTAATCTTGTTGAATTACTTATTGTATCTTGTTAATCATGATTGATATTCAGCTTAAATATCATCTGCATGAAAAATGGTTTACAAAAAATCAACTTTCTGTAATTGGAACAGCATTTATAGGAGAAAAATTATTACATGATAAAGCACTTTATGACTTTTTTGATGGGGAATTAAACGAAGCCGTCTTTAAACAAAAACTCAATCAGCTAAGCGGGCATTTTGCTGTTGTGATCAAAAAAGAAAATGAAGTTTATTTTGCCGTTGATTATCTTCGTACTTATCCGTTGTTTTATTTTATTTCTAATAAAGAAGTATTGATTTGCGATAACATTGTTCAGTATAAAATATGGAATGAAAATACGAGTGATTATTTTTCTAAACTGTTTTGCACTCCGGAAAATGAAACATTACTTAAAAACTGGAAACAGCTTCAAGCAGGAGCTTATGGAATATTTCAAACTGAAAATGGAAATACAGTTTTTAAACAAGATTTTTATTATAAACATCAAGCAGTTCACACTCAAGCTTTTGACAAAAACTTATTGAAGCAACTGGAAGACAAACTAATTTATCAAATCAAAACCATAGCACAAGATAAGACTATCTTATTGCCGCTTTCGGGTGGCTATGATTCACGTTATTTATTGTCTTTACTATATCAGCATAATATTAAATCTGTTGTCTGTTTTACTTATGGCAAAAAAGACAGCTATGAAGTTGTGTTTGCCCGTAACTCTGCAGAAAAATTAAAATACCCCTGGCATTTTATTGACTATGACGATAATTTGTTGAGTTTGTTTTTAGGAGAGGAGTGGAATAGTTATGCCGAACTAAATCATCATTATACTTCCTTACCACACGAACAAGATTTTTTTGCCTTACACTATTTAAAATCAAAAAACTTACTGCCGGAAAATGCAATTGTCATGAATGGCTTTTGTCAGGATTTGCATGGGGGCAGTATATTTGAATCCGGAAGAAGATTTGATGCAACTTCTTATATTCAATCGAAATACAAGGTAGTAGCTCCGGCTTCAGTTACAACTTCTAAAAATGATTACCAAGCTTATCAGGATTGGTTTATCAGAAATCGTGTTTCAAAATTCATTATAAACGCTGTACATGTTTATGCATATTTCGGATTGTCATTTTATCTGCCTTTTTGGGATAAAACATGGATACAATTTTGGTATAATTTGCCGATAAAAGAACGCATCGGTCAGCAGGTATATAATGATTATATATTTTCTGATTATTTTAAACCACTTTTTGTTGATTTCAAAAAGCCCTTATTTGACACGACCTTGGCCTTGCATAGCCTAAAACAAACTGCAAAAAAAATATTACCAAAAAAAATTGTCGAAGCTATACAAAATCAAAATGCAAATAGAGATGAGTATGATGTAAACAATACACGATTTTTATATGAATTTATATATAAAAAACTAAAAAATACCCCCCCTCAAAAGAATTATAAAATAAATGAAATTCATGCCTTATTTTTGTTAGAGTCTTTAAAAAATGAATTATGAAAAGAATAGGATTTGTCATCATCGCTACTGTATTAATTGCATTTGCTTGTAAATCGGGAAAACGCCAAAAAAACAGTCCTGTAACTAATGAAAATAAACGCACTGCAAAATTGGAAACGCTTACTAAAAACGGCATTACGCTAACAGAATTATATTCTCCTGAACAATTTGAAAATGCAACGCTGCAACAAGAAATCAATTCATCTTATGAAGATTTGGATACGAACACCATCGCATTGAAATTTACAACGACAAACTATGAGTTTGGTGTGCCAACCGACACCACAGGACTGAAAAACTGTGCTAATTCAGCAAAGGGACAGCATGTGCATACGCTTGTTGACAATGGTCCTTATAATGCATTGTATACGCCTATGGCAAAAGTGAAAGCCGGTAATGATGGACAGCATATCCTATTGTCATTTTTATCGCGTTCCTATCACGAAAGTATTAAAAATAAAAATGCCTATGTCTTGACCTCAGCAATTACAGGTAAATCCAGAATATAT
>DAOQII010000210.1:0-4537 GCA_035339455.1 Chitinophagales bacterium | reverse complement strand
TTCATTTCCAACTCTTCCTACAGCCAAAATCGGGAATTGTATATAATTTAGAACGGACTTAGACGTAAATTTTGCAGAATCTAAAGTGCGGTTCCAGCGTTGCCCTTTTTGAATAAACTCCACTTCCGTTTGCAAGCCAACATATTTATTAAAATCTATGCGTAAAAATGCTGCTAAATCAGAGCCTAAATTTGCACGTTTTTTATAATCTGTAGGAGTAGAAAACTTGCGTAAATGAGAAATATTTAATCCGGCTCTACCGCCCACAGCGACATTTACTTCTGCCGTTGAGGTATAGACGCTGAAAAAACAAATTGAAATTAATAAGACAGCACGCAACATTATACATGTATTTTGGGCAAATATACTTTAGTTTTTGTAAGAATTATTGAAATTTGTTAAACTATACTTAAAAATAGTTGCTATCTGCATGGGTAAAATCAAAAGGCATTACATTTGTTACACTAATAAAAAAATTACTATCATGAAAAGATTATTTTTAGCATTTACAATGATGGCAAGTACTTTTGGCGTATTTGCACAAGAAACAGTTCCTTCTGCTGTAGCACCAGATCCTAACGCACCTACAATGAATTTTGCAAAAGATGCAATTGATTATGGAACAATAAAACAAGATGCAGATGGATATAGAACATTTTCTTTTACGAATGAAGGGAAAACACCAATTGTAATAAGTGAAGCACACGGCTCATGTGGCTGTACTGTGCCTACGTACCCTAAGGAACCAATTATGCCGGGACAGAAAGGAGAAATTAAAGTTCATTACGACACACACCGTGTAGGTCCGTTCTCTAAAAGTGTAACGGTGAACTCAAATGCAAAAAACTCACCTGTAGTTTTAAAAATCAGCGGTACTGTTGAAGCAGCTGCTACTGATCCAACTGCAACTGAACCTAATTCAATAATTCCTGCTCCGGCAACTGCACCGGCAAAAGTAGCTCCGGCTCCTGCTAAAACTGCAACTGCCACTAAAGCAGCAACTACCACTAAAAAACCGGCAACTTCAACAGCTAAAAAAAGCACACACTCTCATAGCAATACTAAGAAAAAATAATACTTAGTATTTTGGTTTAAAGCGCCGATTTATCTTTGATAAATCGGCGCTTTTTTTATCTTGAAAGACTAACATATTCGCTAAAAAGTTCTTGAAAAGGTGGCTGCTTCTAATTTCACATCCTACAAATCTAATTGAGATTTTATTTGCTCAACGGTATTTTGAGGCAATCTACGATACGTTTCATTTTGAAAAATACGAAAACGCATAAGCAAACATTTTAATGCCAGCATATCCTTGTCATTATAAAGAAGTACTTGAGGATACTTAAGAGTGAAAAATGCTGAAGGCAGAACCGTTTTAGCAATAACAAGCAAAAAGACAAGTGGGCTGAATTTGAGCAATTATCAAAACGAAAGCAAGAGAAAGACGCCATGCCAAAATGTTCTAAGATAAAAGCAAATAGAGTTATACCACTGTGGATAATTTTGAAAATTATTTTTAAGTATCCTATTGACATAAATAAAAAGATTACTATCTTTGCAATCCGTTAGCAAAATGCGGACATGTTCTTTAAAACACAAGCGAAAGTAGCTCAGTTGGTAGAGCATCACCTTGCCAAGGTGAGGGTCGCGGGTTCGAGTCTCGTCTTTCGCTCATTCAGGAGTTTTCCGACTCCTTTTTTTATTTAAAATTGCGCCCGGGTGGTGGAATGGTAGACACGCAGGACTTAAAATCCTGTGGCCATCGCGGCTGTGCGGGTTCGAGTCCCGCCCCGGGTACTTTTTAAATGGCATAAAAGATTGAAAATCAATTTATTATGTCATTTTTTATTAAGACGAGTAACAAATAAGTAACAAAACTCGCTTTTTCCTAAATTTTATCTCAAAAGCTTTCTTATCACATCCGGCTCTATTCCTAAATAGCTGCATAATTCATCAATAGTTACTAATTGATGATCTTCTTTATTAAACTTCTCCTTAATTTTTTTGATGATTTCCCTTCCCCACCGTTCGCTCTTTCCTGTTATCAGCTGAACATCTTTAGGGTAAATACAAATTCTATCCATAATTACATGCTTTTTTATATTAGTTAGTGGCGAGCTTAACACCTCTACTTATAATATACTAACTTTTAGCTTGGAATAAAAGAAAATTAATGGAAATATCGGCAAGAAAAAAATACATCGGAAGTACCTGCTTGCACACCTATGATATCTTCTTTAAATTATACTGATGAGACGAACATACTCTAAATCAGTAATAATCATTCTATTATTAATCACATCAATTACCTATGCTAAAGAAACAGCTAGAGTAATAACAGTAAAAGATGGTGACACATATGTATTAAAGAATAACAGTACAGAATTTACAGTAAGGCTAAAGAATGTGGATGCCCCGGAAAGCAAACAACATTTTGGATTCCAAAGCACTCTATACGTGAGTAAACTAATATTAGGCAGTATTGTACAATATGAATCGTCTGGAACAGATATATACAATAGAGTACTTGCAGACGTTTGGGTAGGAAATAAACGTCTTGACAGCATTATAATAAGAAATGGATGGGGGTGGCTATATGTACAATATAGCAATGATTTAGTCTTGAAGAACTGTATGCAGCTCGCAATTGACGAAAAAATAGGATTATGGAAATGTGGCACTATGGCTGTTTGTCCACCATCCCTTTGGAGAAAATACTCAAAAAAAGACAAAAACAGATACTGCAATGGTTGCAGGTAAAAATTAACTAATTAAATTATTTATTATGGCTAAACAAAAAGGACCCTTGAAGTATGTTGGAACTATCGGTGACATACGACATTTTAAGATTAAGGGTCAAGAGGGATATTTCGCCGGCATGGTTGGCGGTCCTACCGATACGCAAGTAAAGACTGCTCCTGAATTTGCAAGGACGCGGGAAAACATGAATGAGTTTGGAGGTTGCGCTAAGGCGGGTAAATCCGTGCGTGTTGCCTTGTCTGAGGTGCTGAATGGCATGACAGACCCGCAGTGTACAGGTCGTTTGACTTCGATCATGAAGAAAATCAACCTGGAGGATGGCACAGAAGCAAGGGGTGTGCGTAAAGTGGAAATCAGTACGCAGCGCACTTACCTGCATGGCTTTGGGTTCGATAAGAATATTTCTTTCGCCAGCGTGTCATACGTGCCGTATGCGTCCACGCATTCTGTTGACCGACTGACAGGTACCCTGACAACTTATGCGGCAAATCCTGCCAATTCTATCAATGCGCCTGCAGGTGCTACGCATTTCCGGTTTATCAATGCGTTGGGTGTTGTTTCGGATTTTGCCTTTAACAGTTCTACCGGAACTTATGAGCCAACCAGTCCGGAATTGAATGAGCTGAGCAATACCACTTTTGGGGCGTATAGTCCGCTTTCAGCTCCGTATGCTGGCGAGGTGTTGGATGTTTTGCTTCCTGCTACCGTCTTGACTGCGGATGTGTCTGTACTGCATTGTATCGGCATAGAGTTTTTTCAGGAAGTGAACGGGAATTACTACAGATTCTCCTCCGGTAATTGTTTAACGATTGATAACGTGTACTAAGATGGTAAAACCTGTAAATGTACATCGCAGAGCAAAGCGTGATGGGCGCAACCCATCGACTGGTGCTTGATTATTGACTACTAATTGGAATCCCTGCCCGTGTGGCAGGGATTTTTTATTTACAGCGTATTTATTTATATAGGCGAATCAGGGGTAAAATAGGTATGCCTTATGTATGGCTCATATATGCCTTACCCATCCTTATAAAAAGGACCTTCGGTAAAACATGGCGCGTCGGGTGTCGCGGATGAGTTGGAGATTTTTCTCATAGAGTGCTTCCAGGTTATCGAGTTTCTGAAAGAGTTGGATGGATTCTTGCAAGCTTTGCGGGTTTGCAACGGCTTTAACGAGCGATTTTGAAAGCTGCTGCTGCACATCGCTGATGGTGAGAAATGGAATTACAGAGCCTCGCAGGTAGCTGTGGAAGGCTTTTGCGTGCCATAATCCGAAAGAAAGCCAGTACAGGAGTTCTTTTTCCTGCTCGGACTGGCAGATGCAGACGAAACAATTCGGGCAGGGAGATTTCAGGGGCTTTCCGCTGTTCATTCCTTTGCAGAGGATGAAGAAAAAATGACCTTGATAATTTTGGTCTTTGCTGAACGATTTGATTTGTAGTGTACGCATAATGAGAGCATTTAAATGATATGCTCCGCTGCGCTCCGCACCCTATCAACCCAAAAGAAAAGAAGAAAAAAAACGGCAAAAAAAAAGAAAAAAAGAAAGCCACTTTTTTAGGGGGCGAGGGTGGACTGTCAAGGTTTTTTGGAATAAAAATACTACCTCATAACGAATGAGAAGTGGTTGGGGTGGTATGCTGATTGAGGTGGAGATTTTTTTACAAAAAATTCATTTTAACCTTGACAGGACAATCCCGAGCACCCTTATCTTTGCTTTCTTTTTTTATTTTTTGGGTATGAAGGATACAGCCATAGACGGATGGTTGAACTAACC
>DAOQII010000209.1:0-4557 GCA_035339455.1 Chitinophagales bacterium | reverse complement strand
CGTGAACAGTGCAACCATTAAAGGCGAATCTTATGGAACATTAAAAGACTTCGCAGCTGTAATGACAGAAAACCCGGATGTGAAAGTAAAAATAGTGGGACATACTGACAGCGATGGTGATGATGCTAAAAACATGGAACTCTCTAAAAAAAGAGCAGAATCTGTTAAAAGTGCTTTGAATAAAGAATTTGGTATTGACAACAGCCGCATGGAAACAGAAGGCAAAGGCGAAACGCAACCTGCCGATAATAATAATACGCCAGAGGGCAAAGCCAATAACAGAAGAGTTGAATTTATTAAACTATAAATATATTACAAATGAACAATTGTTTAAAAGCGCTATGCATTGTGTTTATAATGATGACTATTTCTTGTAAAAAAGAGGATAACTCGGGGAACACCCCTGTTGATTATTCAAAATTTCGCATAAAACAACAAATACATGATGGTACACTTCAAGCTTATTCTGATACCACGACATACTACTATTCTGGGGATGATATACAGACTAGACAAAACCGCAGTAACAACCCAACATATTTTTATACCACCAACTATGTAAAAGTGGGCAGTCAGTATAATTATAGTACAATTTACGGATTAAATAATACACATGAAGGCTTTCTGAAAGTAAATGCAATGGGCTATATAGACACCAGCCGTGTTACGGTAATTTCTTCAGGTGCCTATAATAATCGTTCTAAATATTATTATAATGCCGCCGGTTATCCAATTCGTGAAATTAATAATTATAATACCTACGAAAGTGATATTAAGCGCTATTACAACAGTTCGAATGATTACTCCTACCAGATTTATGATTTCACGCATTTTACAAATCCGGCTTTATCTTATAAAGATTCCAGCGTCTACGAATTTTATACCGATAAAGATTTTTTAGTGAATTATGATATTGTATTGCCTTATGGCATGCATACCGCACATTTGCTCAAAAAGAAAAGTAATTACAGATTGACTTCCGGTGGTGCATTAGTATCAACCAGAGAATATTTTTATGAGTTAGATGCCATTGGACTCGTAAAAAAACTAATTGTCAATGTGTACAATCAGCCGGGCAATGTTTTATATTCGTCCGATACGACAACGTATAGTTATATTCAACTCTGATGTAAACTAGAATGAAAACATCCTTATTTATTAGTTACTTGCTTGTTGCATTTATCGCGATGGTTAGTTGTGATCCGACTTCACCCGCGCCTGCTATTAATTACAAAATAAAAGAGTTAACCATTTATTTAATGACGATACAGCTAATTACTCTTTTTCATATGATGGCACAAATTTAAATAGCATTACAAGAGATGGACGCAATTACGCGAATATTACCTATGCAGACAATAAAGCCTGGGTTATGATGAATTATAATTTTTACAAAGACACGTTCCTGATAAATTACAACGGTAGTAAGTTGGTTGATTCTATAAAACATTTCAACGGGATAGATAATCGGCATTTTTTTAGAAATGTTTCCAATCATTTAGACTCATGCCGATATACAGAATCCGGCAAATCCTTGTTTTACAGTAATTTTGCAGAAAGTGGCGGACAGCCGTTTACTTATGACCATTCTAATGTTTATACCTGCGGTGTATTTAATACCTGTTATCAAACCAACAAAGACACGATTCTTTATAATACCAGAATCAACCAAGCCAATCTGCCGGGGCAGTTTTTAACAATGCCTCTTTCTGAAGGAATTAGCTTACTTGATTTAAACCCCTTGTTTTTGGTTCAGCAGAGTAGCATATTTCTATATCAGCCTCATGCAAACTTAATTTCGAACTTGTATACCTCTTACTCTATTCTTGTTTCACAATCACCTCCCAAAAGATTGCATTTCAGGTATGAATATTCTTTTGACAGCAAGGGAAGGATTACGCTTATTTATCAATATGATGACTTATTATCAACAAGCATCCCGTTCAAAACATATGCATTAACCTATTTTGATTAAATTAATCTCTTATTCGGTTTGATTTATAATTTTACCACTCAGATGCATAGATTTTTTAGGATTAACAATACATAGCATACAAAAATTGAGGAAAGAATAGAAAAATACAGGAATCGCCAAGGGCAATACTATGTTTTAGCCGGACTATCTTAAACTGATTTGCTTCAAACAACGATTTATGATTAAAAATGCTATACTTCTACGTGGTTTAAACCGCACTACGGGTTAAATGAGTACAAAAGAACAGGTCAAACAAATTGCAAACTCCCAAAATCTGCCTACCTTTGCTGTATGAATATAGCCACTTATATTGACCACACGTTGTTAAAGCCAACTGCACAGGAAACGGATATTATTACACTTTGTGAGGACGCCAAACAATACGGATTTTATGCCGTTTGTGTTAATGGATGCTGGATTGAAACTTGCAATCATCTACTGGAGGATAGTGATGTAAAGCTCGCAGTAGTTGCAGGATTTCCATTAGGTGCAGGTGGTAAATTTTCAAAAATATATGAAGTGAAGAATGCAGTTATTAACGGAGCTGATGAAGTGGATATGGTGATGAATATCGGTTTTGCAAAAAATGGGAAATGGGATTTTATTTTGAATGAAATTAAATTATGTAAAGCAGATATTGGTGTAAATGTTTTGAAGGTTATTATAGAAACTTGTTTTTTAACGGAAAATGAGATAAAAAAAGCAACTGAAATCATACTGCAAAGCGGTGCTGATTTTATAAAAACATCGACAGGTTTTGGCACCGGCGGGGCAACACTTTCGGATATTGCCATCATGAAATCCGTAATCGGTGATGCACCCTTGAAAATTAAAGCCAGTGGCGGCATCAAAGATTATGAAACTGCCATGCGCTTTATAGAAGCAGGCGTACAACGCATTGGTACAAGCAATGGAATTGCAATCGTGCAACATAAACCAACTTTAGGAAACGAATATTAATTTATATAGTTTAGTAGTTAGATAGTTTAATAGTTTAGTAGTTTAGTAGTTTAATAGTTTGAATATTAACCAATCAGCTAATTAACCAATCAACGAATTAACTAATCAACGAATTAACTAATTAACCAATTCTCCCAATTAAATTCCAATGCATGCATTGAATTGTTAAGTTTTTATTACTTCCATGGCTAGCTTCTTAGAGTTGATGTTCTTTTGGCTAACTTTATTCTATAGAAAAAATTTAATTTATTATAATTATGGCAAACAGAGCAATTAAAAAAGTAGCAGTTCTTGGCTCGGGTGTCATGGGTTCGGGTATCGCATTGCACTTCGCCGGCATTGGCTGCGAAGTCTTGCTGATGGATATCGTTCCTTTTGACCTGAAAGAGGAAGAAAAAAACAACCCAAAAGCACGCAACCGCATTGTAACGGATATGTTCAATGCCGCATTAAAATCCAAACCGGCTCAGGCATACAGTGCCGAAGTTACAAAGAGAGTTACTCTCGGAAACTTTGATGACGATATGCCTAAAATCAAAGATTGTGACTGGATTATCGAAGTGGTTGTAGAACGATTAGATATCAAACAATCTGTCTATCAGCGTGTAGAGAAATTCCGCAAACCGGGTACATTAATTACGTCAAACACTTCCGGTATTCCTATTCACCTTTTGGAAGAAGGATTAAGTGAAGACTTTCAGAAAAACTTCTGCGGAACGCACTTTTTCAACCCACCGCGCTATCTGCGCTTATTAGAAATCATTCCTACACCAAGAACATCTCCTGAAGTAGTCGATTTCCTGATGCATTACGGCGACAAATTTCTGGGTAAAGAAACTGTTTTATGTAAAGACACTCCGGCATTTATTGCCAACCGAGTGGGTGTTTATGCTATGGCAAAGGTATTCCAGCTTACTGCAGAATTAGGCTTGACTATTGAAGAAGTGGATGCCCTTACAGGTCCTGCAATTGGTCGTCCTAAAACAGGTACATTCAAACTTTCTGACTTAGTAGGTAATGATACCGGAACAAAAGTTATGATGGGCATCAAAGAAAACTGCCCGAATGATGAACAAGCCGGTGCATTTGCCGTTCCAAATTATGTACAATTCCTACTAGATAATAAATTTTTCGGAAACAAATCTAAAAAAGGATATTACTATAAAGACGATAAACGAAATTCGTTTTCACTGCGTTTAGACACGTTGCAATATGAGCCTACCGGCAAACCAAAATTTGCTTCATTAGATGCTGCTAAAAAAGCAGAATCTCTTAAAGAAAAAGTAAATGCATTTATCAAAGCTGACGACAAAGGTGCTCAGTTAGTAAAGCGTTCTTTAGCCGGTTTGTTTGCTTATGTATCTAACCGTGTGCCGGAAATATCTGATGTACTCTATGCCATTGACGATGCCTTGCGCGCAGGTTTTGCCTGGGAAGTTGGTCCGTTCCAGTATTGGGATATGGTGGGCGTTCAAAAAGGCATTGATTTGGCCGAAGCAGATGGATTAAAAGTTGCAGATTGGGTGAAAGAAATGCTGGCAGCAGGAAATACTTCTTTTTATAAAGTAGAAAACGGAGTTCAACAATACTACGACCAACAGTCTAAAACTTACAAAGCAATT
>DAOQII010000208.1:0-4561 GCA_035339455.1 Chitinophagales bacterium | reverse complement strand
ATTAATGTGTAAATTGTTAAATACTAAAATTGCCAGCCGGTGTGTAATAGGTTTTATTTCAATATTTTGGTGAAGACGCTAAACAAAAACGAATGGGTTAATTTTTCTATCGGCTGGTGTGGACACCTGCCGAATACCAAAACTCGTCGTTTTTTCGTCAATAGTATTGATAGTGTACATACTGAAATTCCTGCGCTCGTCGCAAATAAAAATTATCTATAATAGCTTTGTCGATGTTGTCAATCTTCATATTCAACTCTTGTTTGCTTTTTGCCTTATCTTGCCTTAATGTTTCTCCGTCAATTTGAAGTTCATCATCAACCAACTGTCGTAATGATTGAATGTAAATTCGCTTTTGTTTTCTAATATCATAAGTTTTTGAAAATTTATCATCATAAGACTTGTATATGTGAACTGAAAACTCAGCATACCCCAATATTCGAGTTCTTTGATGACCAAAATAGGTTCCGCCATGCTGAAAATATTGGTATAAGAAATTAAGATCCGTGTAAATGTCAATTAGTTTTTGCCTGCGTTCAGCGTATTTGCCAACTCCATTTTTTTGCTATAGAAAGTAAGCATATAGCATATAATATTCATCCTTACCTAACTCGCTCTCAAAACCATTCTTATCCGACGTACAATAGTAAGAAGCATCGGGATCTTGTACAATGTCACTAAAAAATTCTGGATGATTGTCAACTATAAGGTTATATTCTACTTTGCTATACTTCAAACTCTCACCAATCTCTGTTGTAATCAGCACTGAGTCCTCTGTAGTATGATATTTTGAACTGTCACTTGTTATTTGTGAATAGCTGACTGATTCTAAATTTGAGTTAATGTCTGTCCGCTTTGTATGATTACTACAACTAAATAAAAACAGGAATGGTATATATAAAAGAGTCTTCATAAATATGACCAAAACATAAATCTACACTATTTGCGTAATATTCCTATTGTCCACACATTTTATATTCTTTCGTCGGTTGGTGTCCCCACCAAACGAAACCAAGTATAAAACCATTGCATATCAATTAAAAAAAGCATGCTACTGTTCAGCTTTTAAAATGTACAATTATTCTGTAGTAGCTGATTTTATCTTTTTATGTTTGGGCAATACCACATAACCGAACGTAAAATTAAGTATTGGTGCTACATAGCTACCCGAGCCATTATTGTATCCATATCCCAAACCAATATTAAAATTGATATCCATATTGCTCTTTATAAAAGTGCGGTGCATGCCCCAAGCCGGTGCAATATTGGTAATAAATGAAAATTTAGTAGGATAGTTGGAGTAGATGGGCGTAAAACCAAAAGAAGAAAGCACCGTAAAATAATTAGCTGAATTGGCATAAACAGATTTATCTCTGTTTATTCTGCGCTGCAAATTGTAATAAAAGCGATAGGCTATACCTACTTGCGGCAAAACGGCAATATATGCACTGGTTGATGATTTCGACGTGCCATTAGAATAGTATACTTTGGATGCACTTACAGAAAACGGGAAACCAAGCCCTGCTGAAACTGCCAGTGCGTGACGGTCTGCCAGTTTACGTTCATAGCGCAGTCCTGTATTCGTTAATAAAAACTCTACAGATAACAAATTATCTACTACCGTAGCTTCTATGTCCTCTTGCTCTATGCCGTCATTGAGTGCTTTTGTAAGTTTATTTTCTCCGGCATTTGCATTTACTGCCAGCATAAGAAATAAAATCAAGCTGATAGATAAGCATTTCTTCATGATAAATATTTAGTTTATCAAAAATAACGCTTTTATTGGATATAAATATATGATTCATATCATACCCTATACTATTTTATATCCGGTTTGGATTATCTGTTCATCGTCAGCAAGAATTCTTCATTGCTGCGTGTGCCTTTCATTCGGTTCAGTAAAAACTTCATGGCTTCTTCGCTGTTCATATCTGCTATATGATTGCGTAAAATCCACATTTTGCTTTGCGTGTCCTTATCCAATAGTAAATCATCGCGACGGGTAGACGATGCCACCAAATCTATGGCCGGGAATATCCTTTTATTGGCTAATCTTCGGTCTAGTTGTAACTCCATGTTGCCCGTACCTTTAAATTCTTCAAATATCACCTCGTCCATTTTCGAGCCGGTTTCAATAAGTGCCGTGGCTACTATCGTTAAAGAACCCCCATTTTCGATTTTACGGGCAGCGCCAAAAAATTGCTTTGGTTTTTGCATGGCATTAGCCTCCACACCTCCTGACAAAACCTTGCCCGATGAAGGCGCTACGGTATTATGTGCACGTGCCAAACGAGTAATGGAATCTAATAATATCACCACGTCGTGTCCGCACTCTACCAGACGTTTGGCTTTTTGCAATACAATATTAGATACTTTTACATGTCGTTCTGCAGGCTCATCAAAAGTAGAAGCAATTACTTCGGCATTTACTGAACGCTGCATATCGGTAACCTCTTCAGGACGTTCGTCTATCAATAAAATAATCAGATAAACTTCGGGATGGTTTTTGGCTATCGAGTTGGCAATATCTTTCAATAGCATGGTTTTACCCACCTTAGGTTGCGCTACGATCATACCGCGCTGCCCTTTCCCAATAGGAGCAAACAAATCTACCATACGGGTGGTATAGGTGCTGGCATCCATAAACAAATCTAACTTTTCATTGGGGAAAAGTGGCGTGAGGTAATCAAAAGGAATTCTGTCACGGATTTCACTTGGAGATTTCCCGTTAATCAAATCCACCTTTAACAAGGCAAAATATTTTTCGCCCTCTTTTGGTGGTCTGATGGTGCCTACTATGGTGTCGCCTGTTTTTAGTCCTATGGATTTAATTTGAGACGGCGAAACATAAACATCGTCAGGTGATGAAAGATAATTATAATCGGATGAGCGCAAGAAGCCATAACCCTCAGGAATAATTTCTATAACTCCTTCTCCCGAAATTATGCCGTCCAGTTCTATGTTAAACTCATCTTTTTTCTCTTCTGATACCATCTCAGAAGTGTTTGCTGCTTCTTTACCTTCTTCCGCACTGTTTTCTGTTGGTTCGGGTTTATCTCTGTGTTTTTGAAATTTCTCTTTCTTCTCGAATTTATGTTGTTTTTTTACCGGAACTGCGTCTTCACGATGAAAAATAGATACCTTTTCTTCATTATCCAATGTTGACTTCACTTCTTCTTCTGTGGTTTTCTGTTCTGTAGTTTCATTCGTTTTTTCTTTCCATGGAAAAGTGTCATGACCTTTAATTTCTGTTTGTTGCGGCTTAGAAACAGCTTCTACCTTTTCTACTTTGGGTTTTGGTATACGTGCACGTTTTCTTTTTTCTCCGCTTTCGGTGGTGTCTGTTTCCGTATTCTCTTCTGTTTTTGTTTCAGCTGTTTGGTCTTGCAGCAGTTCTTGATTGTCTGTCTTATTCATTTCTTGTTTTTTCAAGATTAACTCTATAAGGTCTGGCTTTTTGGTTTTGGCAATTTTAGTTTTGGGTATTAAAAGTTGTTCGGCAATTGATTTTAAATCTGCCAATGCCAAATCATTCAAATTATCGGCATGATATATCATACATTCATCTTTAGTTATGAAAAAAAAACATTAAGTAGTCGGATTATTTAACTTTGTTGCTCAATAAAGAGCGGGGAGATTGATTGATAGTGCAAATAAACAATAATTTTCTGAATTGTTTATATAAATTGAGTTTTTTTTAGATTCTGGCTTTATTTTACTGTCAAATTGATTACAGAAACGGATACTTAACGAGAATGTATCAAATCTGTATAGTATTCCCATTTTCAAAAAAAAGTATTAATGTTCCATAAAAAGTTGTTTATTAAAAATCTTTATCGTAATATTGCAATATTAAAATAAAGATATGGGCGCTTCTAAAACCGATCATTTTTCAGCTGAGCACAATAGGATGGCTAATTTGGCCAAGGCAATGGGACATCCGGCAAGAATTGCCATCATTGAATATCTTTTACAAACAGAAGGCTGTATCTGTGGGGATATCGTTAATGTGTTGCCGTTATCTCAGCCAACTGTATCTCAGCATTTGCGTGAGCTGAAAAATGCAGGTATAATTCAGGGTAGTATTGATGGAAATGCTATTTGCTATTGTGTAAATGAAACTACTATTGCAACACTTAAGCATTTTATTGACCAAATCTCTAAAAAAATAATTGAAAAGAAATCTTGTTGTTAATTATAAATATAAAACAATGCAAACAAATAACGAAATTAAAGACATGGTGAAACAAAAATACAGCGAAATTGCCATGCAGAACAAAACCGAAAATGCATCCTCTTGTTGCGGCAGCAGCATCTCTAGTACTGAAGTGTATAACATAATGAGTGATGAATATTGCCACGTGGAGGGGTACAATCCAGATGCAGATTTAAAATTAGGATGCGGTCTGCCAACTTCTTTTGCGAAAATTAAGCAAGGTGATACCGTAGTTGATTTGGGAAGCGGAGCCGGTAATGACTGCTTTGTCGCCCGACACGAAACAGGGGATCGAGGCAAAGTGATAGGCATCGACTTTACAGAAAACATGATAACAAAAGCTAG
>DAOQII010000207.1:0-4562 GCA_035339455.1 Chitinophagales bacterium | reverse complement strand
GTTTGAAATCGGCAATTCCATCATTATTATTGTCGAGGGTATCCGGTGTAGGTACCAGGAGCTTATTGAAATCGGCGTAAATACCCACTTCGTGATATTTGTTGGGCTGTATGCGGTAACCAATGCCGACACCAAAGTTAGTAGGTATATAGTCTTTTTCTTTAGAGCTTTTGAGGTAAGAGATTTTAGTTCCGATATTGGTAACGGCAGCGCCCACCATGATATTGGATTTCATTTTCTCATTTTTCATTTTCAGGTCTTTGGTGTAAGTAAAGCTGACATCAGCTCCAAATGCATGCCCGGCTCTGATAATTTCTGAACTGCCCGGTGTAGTTTGCCCTTTAGCCAGATTGGAATAAATATAGCGGAATGCCACACCCAAGCCTATGCCTTTACCCAAGCGACGCGAGTAGCCGGCATCAACAGTCAGCTCATTTGGTCTGCCTGTGCCAAGAGAATTACCGTCAATATCGGTATAGTCAATTTGTCCTAAGCTGAAAAATTTCAGAGAGGTATGTACCACATCATTGCGGGATACTTTATAATACATCGAAAAATGAGCTAAATAAATATCGGTAATGCCCAGTGCACGAAGCCAGGGTGCATACGATAGCGATAAGCCTAATTTACGTTTGGCAAATACAAGTTTAGAGGCATTATAATATGAAGTATTCGGGTCGACAGATGTAGCAATTCCCACATCTCCCATGGCACCGCCACGGGCATCGGGAACAATACGCAAAAAGGGTACTGCACTGTTGACTGTATTAATGCCGCCTTTTTTATAGTTTACCTGTGCAGAGAGAGAAAAACATGCCATTACACCAACTATGAGCAACACATTTTTATTGAAATTCTTCAACTTCATCATGAACCTAATTTTATTGTCGAGTTTTAAAACGTTAAATTGCCAAATTTATTTTAAATAAACTAATTTAGAACCACTAATTTTTGATATTGTGATGATTTTTTTCCGGTATCATCTTTTACCGTTATTCTGTAAATATACACACCTCTGCCGATTTTATCGCCAAAATCGTCTTTACCGTCCCAGGAAATATCATTCACACGATAACCTTCTGTGTTGATATTTTTTAAAATTGTTTTTACAATCTTGCCGCTTACGCTGAAAATTTCAATCTTTACTGTCAAATCCTGACCGGGCTTATTGTGTTCAAACATGAAATTTGTACCGGTAGTAAACGGATTCGGATAGTTGAGTACATGCGCCAGTGCAAGATCTGCAGACTTTTCTACTATAAATTCGGTATATCCCGAACCTGAATTATTTAATATATCCCAAGCGGTTAGTTTTAACGTATGTCTTCCTTCTTTCAAGCCGGCAAACGGATATTTAACACTGCCTTTGGAAATGGCATCTGCATCTGTTTCATAAAAATCATTGAGTGTATACACATTGCGCATGTCATTATCAATTACCGCTGTAATATCATGCCCGATGCCCGAACCGGAGGTGTTAATCCCATTTTCATCATATAATTTGGCAAACAACAAAGGATTGTTATCTGTGATGCCGCCAAAGACAAACTTGTCGTCATTCATGTATAAATCAACATCAGGTCCAACATTATCCGCTATGGTAGTGTCGTAAGCACCACCTACTACTATCTGATCGTAATATCCGCATGCATCCGTACTGTCATTGTAGGCATACAAACTGATTTTGCCTAAGCCATATGTATAGTCAATATCACGGGGAGCAAGAAACTGTACTTCAAATTTGCCATTTACTACTTTTGTTCTGCCTTTGTACAATATATTTTTTTGCATGATAAAATCATCTACACTACTTTGCGGATCATTTTGCAAAGTATAATATGTTTTTGGTTTATCATAGACAATTACAGACACCACCCCATTAAATCTGGATAACAAAGTATGACTTACTCTATCCTGTACTTCACCGCTGATTCTGATTTTTGACAAGGCCTTGATACTGTCAGTTGGCAGTGTAACGGGCACACTGTCTATCATCGATACTACGCAATGGTGAAATGGAAAAGCCGGACGCAAAGCCGGATCACAAAACAAAGAAAACTTGCGGTTGCCCTCATAGGTGGATGTCGTTATTTTTTTTGCCTCTCTTGTGATATCTCCAATCGTCATATTGATATTTTGAGTTGCATCCACCATCTTTTGCATGAAGTTTTGATTGATTAGTTTATTCTGGGTGGCAATAACCAGTCGTGTAGTAGATAACAAACCGATAGCACCACCACCGCTACGCAGCAGCATTCTTTCTCCGGCAGAGTAGATATGGAAATCGTCAAAAGGAGTAAACTCACAAGTGGCTGTGATAAAAAATGGAAGTTTAAGCGGATTATCCCAACTGTCAATATCCACGGTAGACAAAATACCTTCTTGTGCCAATCCAAGCGGGCCACCATGTCCCATATAATTAAAAAATAATGAGCCGGAGTAAAATTTGCGGTTGATAGTTGCATTTACATCCGGGTAGCGTGCGCCACCTGTACCCGATTGCTGGTTGAAAGCATCCAGATAAATCTTATCGGTATTCGTACATTTATATTGTGAAGTGTAGCTGTTGGCAATATCCTCAGCATCATCAAAATGTAAGTTATAATCTTCATCATCAGCGATAAATGTAGATTGATTTCGCCACTCACCCATTGCCGCCTTGGAAGAATAAGATAAAATTTTAGCATAAGCATTATTTGCTTTATCTGTATTATCCACCGGAATACGTCCTACGGCAACATCCATGATATTTAATGCCGTATTAGTAATATCGGCTCCTTCATTATCATTCAGACAGCCAAAATAATCATCAGAGACATAAGTAGATAAGGCTTCAAACGTACTTTTGCTTTCATAAGTGGGCAAAAAATAATCGCCTAAATTTTTATTGTCATACGTGCCATCGCCAAAAAGCAAGACGTATTTTGGCATCAAGTTGGTATTGCCGTTTGCTCTGTCATAAAACATTTTTATAAAATTGCGTACGGCTGTGAT
This sequence comes from Chitinophagales bacterium, assembly GCA_035339455.1. Classification (GTDB taxonomy): domain Bacteria; phylum Bacteroidota; class Bacteroidia; order Chitinophagales; family JADIYW01; genus JADJSS01. The sequence continues at coordinate 1,568 of DAOQII010000207.1, read as the reverse complement.
ATCTGTAGTTCCGGATGAAAATTCATTGAATATTTTTTCGAGTTCAACAACTGCTACTGATAAGCCTTGTTTGCTTCGGTGAAATTGAGCAATTTGTTCAGCTTGGGTAAGAAAACTTTTACGGGTAATAATGAGCATGTCTTGCTGTGGCATTGCATGTAAATCCTGATTGTTAATTTTGCCGTAAGCTGTAGGTGTTAGTCCCGAATTATCTACAACTGCAAATTGTTTTATGGAGTCGGTTGCAATAGTAAAATCAGCTATATTACCGGACACATTGAAGTTAATTTTTTTTACTTCAAATGGATTGGTGATGTCCCAAATTTCAACATTCGGCGACATGTTTTGTATGATAAATTTTGACACATTACCCGTGCCTGCAGAAGCAGCATTTCTGAATAAAAATGAGGAGCCGTTATATTTTAAATCGGAGATGGCATTCACTTGTAAAAAATCGAGCCAACCTTTTGTATTAAAATCACCGTTGCGTTCAAAACTCAAAGTAAACTGAGGGCTGGAAACCGGATTAGGATATGTGAATAGCTGTTGTTTATACACCGCAGGATTAAAAATTCCGGGATAGGGTTCAATTACATTACCCATATTGAGTGTTTGTACATTCCCGTTGAAATTTAATGAAAAGGATGAGCCGTATGTCATTGAATTTGATGCTACTGCTAAATTGGCTTTTAGCGGATAAGCAGTATTGATATTGGGAAAAGAAAAGGTATAATTTTTAGAAGGAGTACTGCCAAATTCATCACCGAGAAATATTCTGCCGGAGTGTGCTATATTCACTTTTTCTTCTTCTATAAAAGCGTAATCATTATATGTAGTAAAAGTTTGTGAGGGTGTTTGTGCAGATGAACCCATACTGCTGATTATTTTGTTAGTCCCGTTATCTGTCGTGATGAAAAAATATTGTTTATCACTGTAAAGATGTTTGGTGGCTGTAAAAAGTTGAGAGGACGTATTGTATTTCCATGTATCCGGACCGGGTAAATAAACCAATACATAATCGCCGTTTTGTACACGACTGCTGTTGGCTACCACTATTTTAATCGGAAGTTCTACTACATCGGTTTCGCAGTCTGCCCCGGCAAGTTCGGGCAGCATACCACCTCGATGCCCGAATATTCTGATATTATTGGGATTGACCTGGTCAATATTGATGCCTAAATTTTTAAAAAAATTATAATCCAGTTTATAAATGCCTTCTTTTTCTATTCCTATCTTATAAAAAGTGCCTTGCTGCAAAATGGAGTGCGTAGGATAAATTCTTTCGTTAGAAATGCTGTTTTTTTGAGTTGAAGCTGATGCTTGATAATGCAGATTAAAAGAGGTCAGTATTTCATAATTTCCATTATTCAATCTAAATGGCAATACCTGAAAGGTATGTATTGTTTTAAGTCCGGATTTTCCGGAGAACTGTTGGATAAGCACCTGGTTTTTGATGATTTTTTTCTGATTTTCTGTTAATTTATTTTGGTCAATTGTGGCAAAAACTTCATCTGAAATAGAAAAATCATATGCTTGACCGTCATTTTCCAGAGTAAATGCATAAAATG
>DAOQII010000206.1:0-4612 GCA_035339455.1 Chitinophagales bacterium | reverse complement strand
CCCTCTGTTTTTTCAAGTTGTTGCTGATAGTCATCCAAACCCAAATCAGCCCATTCTTTTATTTCTGCATCCGCATTTGCCCGCTTATAGCTCTCTGCATATTGCAGTTTTTTTATTTGTATGAAATAGTTTCTTAGGGCAGCCTCAATCAGTTCTTTTTTATTTTTGTTAAGTCGCTTTGAATACGTTGTCAACTCATCCATGAGTGCAGTATCCATCTTGCTGGTATAGGTAATACTTTTAGTCATTATTTAGTATTTACAATCTGTAAATATAGTTTATAAAACAGAATCCCGCAAGGCATTATCAATATTTTCCAATCCCTGTATTAGTTCCTCTTTTGACGGATATCCGAAACCTAAGCGGAAACATGCATCGGATTGTTCAAACCAGTGTCCGGCACCGACCAAAGTTTTATAATTTTCATACAATAACGTATAGAATTTTTTCAAATCAAGCATCTTCGCATTTTTTATGCGAGGGAAGGCTACGACTCCCGCGCCAGGCTCTACCCAATCCAAGAATTCATGTTCTTTCATCCATGTTTTTATAATGGAAAAATTGTTTCGTATGTGCGCATGAACAGGCTTCAGGTAATCCTCATTTTGTTGCAAAATATGCAAGGCTATCGCTTCATCTACTACTGAATTCGTTATGATAACTTGTTCCTTGGCTGCCAAAAAGGAATACATCAATTGCTCATTTTTACACAGCAACCAACCCGTGCGTATGCCGGGCACACCATGCGCTTTAGAAAGGGAACAAACCGACATCACGTTATCGGCATAAGCCGCATAATAGGGAATCAAATCGGATTGAAAATTAAGGAAGCGATACGTTTCATCTACCAGAACAATTACATTTTTGGAGCGTGCCACGTCAATAATTTCTTTTACTACAGTATCGTCCAAAACCACTCCGGTTGGGTTGTGTGGCGTGGTTAAACTTATCAGTTTAGTATTCGGTTTTATCCTGGATAAAATAACATCAGCGGAAAGTGCGTATCCGTTTTCAAAGTATAAATCTACAATGTCCATCTCACAAGAAATTGCCCGTGGTGTTTCAATATTTGTAGCATAATTAGGTCGCAATACAATCAGATGATCGCGTTCTGTTAATAATGTGGTGGACACAATAAATAAAGCAGTAGCAGCACTTGGACAAACCAACACATGATTTTCATTCAGATCTTTTTCTGATTTTACTATTGCCTTGCGGAGTTTGATATCGCCACGATGTTCTCCATAACAAAGAAACAATTCGTTCAAATCCAGTTTCAAATCTTTAAAGTACACATCGCGTACCGAACTTTCGGCAAGATTGTATAAGATGGTAGAATAGCCCATTTCCTCGGGCGATTCTACTTCAATCGGCATACGTTTATAGAGCATTTTCTAAAGGTACGTAAATGCAAAGAAATAATAGTTTGCCTTGTTTATAATTATTGGTAGCTGTAACGAACTACTAATGACTTGGAGATGGTAACTTTTGTTTCACCGTTTTGAGATTTAAACATGTTACCAAGCATATTGAACATAGCGCCCAGCCCACCCATATTTTCCGTGTTGTTAAACATTGAAGAGTTGATATTAGTCATACTTTGATTGCTGACATTTAAGGGCTTGCCTAAAGTTACATTCATCGCTTTTGCAATCGCTTTCGCTTCTCGCTCAGCTTTTTGCATTAATTTTTCAATCAATATTAGTTCATAACTGAATTTATCAGTAAGCTGTGAACCTGTTACTAACGATTCTGTATTTTCAATCTCTTTTAAATCTTTCATTAGATTCTCGAGTATTGCCAAATTTTTGACTTTTACTTCATAAGCATTCTCATAAATTGAAAATTCTTTGTCAAATGGATTTTTACCTTCAGATTTTTCATGAAAGGTAAACTCTGTTAAATTATATTTCTTAAAAACGGCCTCAGCCTTATCTTTACTTGATTGTGAATTATTCGTTTCTGTTGGTTTGGTTTTTTTATTTTTCTTATCATCAAAATTCTCATCAAAGTAATTAACTTCCTCTTCTTCTTCGTCTATCTTTACCATTAATGTTACCATATCAGGAATAACCATCATTGTATCTGTAACCTGAACTTCGATATATTTTTCTGTTGAACTGCCTGAGTTTGCAGCAAGAAGATTTTGACTAAACAGGTTGTTAAACATCATAGTCATGCAGATTATAAAGAATAGTTTTTTCATTTTTGAAAGAAATTTATGTACAAATATATAAAGTATATAATTAAATAAAACACCAAATTCAATAAATTTTATCTAACGCCTCTAAAATAATTACGCAAGCCTGCCTGATTTCTTGTTCTGTAATAATAAGTGGTGGTGCAATTCGCAAAGCATTATCACAAAATAAAAACCAGTCTGTAATGACACCATTTTCAATACACAACTGTATCACTTTCCTGAGATTTTCAAAATTATCAAGGTGTACTGCCAGCATCAATCCGCAATGTGTTACTTTTTTTATAGCAGTATGTTTTAATAATTCAACGAATAATTTTTCTTTCGCTTCAACAGAAGCATATAAACGATCTTCTTGAATAGCTTTTAAACTTGCCAATGCTGCAGCACAACATACTGCATTGCCTCCGAAAGTGGTAATATGCCCAAGTACAGGCTGGTATGTTAAGGTGTTCATAATTTTTTTGTCTGAAATAAAACAGCCTACAGGCATACCTCCACCTAAGCCTTTTGCCAGCAATAATATATCCGGTATTACATTTTCTTTTTCAAATCTGAATAAAGTACCTGTTCTGCCACATCCCGTTTGTATCTCATCAAATACGAGCAGTGTCCCTGTTTCATTACAGCGTTGTCTTACCTTTTGCAAATAAAATTTATCAGGTACAAGTATGCCGGCTTCGGCTTGCACCGGCTCTATAAATACAGCTGCTGTTCTTTTTGAAATGAAAGATAAATCTTCTTCACTATTATAACGTATCAATCTTGTATCGGGTAGAAGTGGTCTGAATGCAGACTTAAAATACTCATCGCCCAATATACTCAAAGCTCCCTGCGTACTGCCGTGATATGAGTGGATACATGAAATTAATTCGGTTCTTCCGGTGTAGCGTTTAGCTAATTTCATAGCGCCTTCTGTGGCTTCGGCACCGCTGTTTGTAAAATATACACTGTTTAAGTTTTTGGGCAACAAACTGCATAAATATTCAGCCAGTTTTACTTGAGGCGATAATACAAACTCGCCATAAACCAACGTATGCATATAAGTGGCTGCTTGTGTTTGGACTGCTTCTACTACCCTGGGATGACAATGACCTAAATTACTTACTGAAATGCCGGAAATTAAATCCATGTATTTTTTTCCATCGGCATCGGTTAAATACATACCATTGGCATTCACGATTTCTAAGGCTAAAGGCGCATCTGATGTTTGTGCGATATGTTGTAAAAAAAGCTGCCGATTAGTGAGCATCATTAATTTGATTTATCGGCTCAAAGGTAACAACGCCTTTTGAATCTTGTATTATAGACCAAATATAAAATTGACCTGCTTTGATTTGTAAGTAATAAATAAATATCAAAGATACTATCGGTAAATAAATCCCCACGAAAACACTATCGAAATCTCCGTTATCACCCGTAAAAAGATTTAATAAACCATATAATCCAAGGGTGAGTAATAGATATAAGGACAATACTGCAAAAAATTTAGCTTTGAACACGGCTGCATACTTTTTGATATATCGCATCATTTGCCTTGCTGATGAAAACATATTTTTATCGTCCAACACCATGCCCGGCGTTACCATGTACAAGAAAAATGTCATAAAAAGAACGATGGTAAACAAACCGCCAATCAACTTTCCAATTATACTGCCGCCAATATTTCCTCTTGACAAACCGGCAAGAAACATGACAATTGCGAATATGCAGATGAATAGAAATTGCAGGCCCATCCAAATAAGAACAAATGGCAAAAGCATTATCATTTTAAACCCTATAGCGTGTAAGAATGCAGATCCGACAGATATTTCCTCTTGGTTATTTGCTTGCTTTAAGATATTCAATACCCATAAATTGCTGATGACTAAGATGGGGCATAACAACAGATTAAAGAGAATGAAAGCGAAAGAAGAATTCAATATAAATCCTATAAAATCTTCGACATGGGCGTGTGTATTCATATATTGTACTGATTTGTAGACTGCATAAGCAATACCTGCGCACCAAAATACAAAAGGTACAAAAACCTTAGTATGACTTTGTAGCAGATACAGAAAATCTTCGGCTACCCAACGCATATTCTTAAAAATACTCATTTTGTAAATGTACAATATTCTCAATATAAAATCTTATATTACATTTTTTGAATGAAATAAATCTGCTTGTTTGATTCTGAATCATTCCCATTTTTACATTTAAAAAACAGATAAAAATATGCTTTCTGTCATTTCCTGAACTTGCTTAAAACTTTACCTTTATAAAAAATAAAGTATGCCAGAATTTCCTACCGATCTCGAAATCGTCAGAAAAAATCCTATTATTCACATCAAAGAGATTGCAGCAAAACTCGACATCAGTAATGATCTCCTTGAATACTATGGCAAGTATAAAGCAAAACTGCCTCTGTCG
>DAOQII010000205.1:0-4620 GCA_035339455.1 Chitinophagales bacterium | reverse complement strand
CTCCCAAATATACGCAATTTTTATTCGTCAATACAACTTTTTACTTTTTTTTATTTATTTTTACAAAAAACGTTGATAATCTTGACATTATCTAAAAAAATATACAAAATGCGTATGCGCATTCCGTATATTTCAGTATTTTTGGTGCTTCGCATTTTATATTGTTGCTATCTTTCGAATGCAATTAAATTTAACTACTTTCCCATTTTAATTTGTCCAACAAAGGCAGAGCTTTTTATTGCTGTGACTTTAACCAAACTAAGGCTACTGCAGTTTGACTAAAAACAAAATCGCTTGGTGAAGACACCAAGCGATAAATTATATCTCAATTTATTCCTGCTTTTTTCTTTATTCAGCCAAAATATTATTCATGATTTTAGTCTGATGACGTATAGATTCCTGATGTATGGCATCCATCATCTCTCGTACAAAATCTTCTGTCAATTCTTTTTTAGAGGCTTTTTTTATCCTGTCGTTGATGATTTCATCCCAACGGTTTGTTTGTAAAATGGTGATGCCGTTGTCGCGTTTAAATTCACCAATTTTGCGGGCAATATCCATGCGCTCGCCCATAATTTCCAACATATAATTATCTATTCTGTCAATCTGAGCACGCAAAGCTTCCAGATTGTTTTCTTCATAATCATCCAGTTTGCTGTGTCTTACTATCAAGCCCGAAATTATTTCACCCAGTCGTTCCGGTGTTACTTGTTGTTGGGCATCACTCCACGCTTGGTCAGGGTCGCGGTGAGATTCTATCATCAATCCGTCAAAGTCAAGGTCGAGTGCCTTTTGTGCAACTGAAGGAATTAATTCTCGAGCTCCGCAAATATGTGAAGGATCTACAATAATTGGCATGTGCGGGTATAAACGCTTCATCTCCACCGGAATCTCCCACATGGGTTTGTTTCTGTATTTTGATTTTTCATAAGAAGAAAATCCGCGATGAATAGCACCGATGCGTTTTATTCCTACGGCATTAATGCGCTCCATACTGCCCAGCCATAATTGCAGATCGGGGTTTATCGGATTTTTAATCAATACAGGAATATCTACGCCTTTCAATGCATCAGCAACTTCTTGTACAGAAAACGGGTTAACTGTAGTACGTGCGCCAATCCATAGAATATCAACACCGGCTTTCAGTGCATCTTCCACATGTTGCCCGGTAGCCACTTCCACCGTGGTTGGTTTGCCAATTTGTTTACCGGCTTCTATCAGCCAAGTCAGACCATCTTTTCCTATGCCTTCAAACATGCCGGGGCGAGTGCGCGGTTTCCAGATACCTGCACGGAGTACATCAATACCTTTATCTGCTAGTCTTTTAGCAGTTTCCAGCATTTGCTCTTCGGTTTCACACGAACATGGACCTGAAATAATAATCGGTCTTTCAAAATTAAAACCCCAGTCTTTTAACGGTAAAATATTTAAATTGCTCATAATCTTTTTTTTAGTTTAAATACCAGATGTTGTAAAATCAGCATCAGTTATGCCGCCTGATTATCTGATTCAATATAGCATGATATCCTTGTTTTTAAAAAAATGAAATTACAGCATTCGTTCGAAATTCAGTTTTTATCAATATTACTATTAGATTTCGTTTAGATTATGAAATTAGTTGCAAAACAAATTAATGAATTCTGCTTTTTTCATCTTCATTGCTTTTGCTGATTACCGTGTTTTTAAATTGTTTGCCTTTATTAAAATTGTAACTAACTGTTAATCCTACAAAGGCTGAACTGAATTTATTGATGGATACAGAATGTACATTGAAGAAATCAGTGGTGTAAGAAAAGTTTTTCGTGCGGAAAATATCATTTCCGGATAGTTTAATTTTAAGGGCTTTTTTCAAAAATGATTTTGAAATGGAAATATTGACCATCCCATCACTTTTCATTATATCGGTGGCATCCAAATGTGGCGTAGTATAAAAGGCAAAGACATTGATCTGAAAATCTTTAGGTAGTCTGAATGTATTGTCTACAGAAAAGTTGCCTTTATGAGAACTGACTTTAAATTCTTCGTCATTCACAATGGAATTGTATCTGAAAAACGTATAGGTCGCATTGGCAGAAATTGACCACCATTTAAACAAGTCTTTATTGATACTTAGTCCAATATTCAGGTTATTGCGCACCCTGAAATTAGAAGCACGGTAGGTGGATATTTTTGTACTGTCATCCTGAAACACCAAATGGGTTGAATTGTTATTCAGGTTTTCATGATTGATAAAAAAGCTGTAAGTATTTTTGAAGGTGTAAGTTATTTCGGTTAAGTTGACTAATTGAGGCTTTAAATTGGCATTTCCGGTCCAGATGGAATAAGGGCTTAGATAATACTCAAATGGATTCAAATCCTCAAAATTAGGTCGCTGAATTTTCCGGCTGAAATTGATATTAAGACTGTGTTTTTCTTTTATGGTCTTTTGAATAAATAAACTTGGAAAAAAATCGACATAATGTTTTTTCGTTCTGCTGTTTACTGTTTCAGAATACTGGTTGGTATTGGTTTGTTCGATACGCAAGCCTAAGTTAGTCGACCAGTTCTTTTTCCATTCTTTACTCCATATTCCAAAAAGGGCATTTATATTTTCGATATACTCAAACTTGTTAGATTTCCCGGCATCCAATATATATTGAGTCCCATCCCAGTTTTTAAACTGTACATCATTTCCGGTTTTGGTCCAGGTAAATTTGAAACCGGTTTCAATATTATGTCCTTTCTTGAGCGGTTTGTAATAATTTAAATTAGAAGTATGCAGATGCACAATAAAAGGATTGTTTTGAGTGAAATTGTATAAGTTACTTATATAATTTTCCTGTTTATCATAGTCATCTGTCATTAATGAGCTGTTTGTGAAGAAACGGAAAAATGCAAAGTCATAATTGAATTCGAGCTTGATGCCGGATGTATCCAAATTGCCGATATAATGAAAATTTACTGTGGGACTCACACCGGATGTTTTCGTGGTATTATTCGTTTTTTGAATATCCGAAAATTCATTGTTTTTGACAATATTATCATATATTTTTAATATTGAATTGCCAATATGGTTGTCTGAGAATCAAAAAGTTTCTGAGGTGATGCCAATTGTGTGTTTGTCATTGATGTTATAGTTGATTTGCAGGTTGCCAAAATGTCCCATAAAACGGTTAACATCCTTACCCTTTTCATCATATTGCTGTATACTGTCATTAAAGGTAAAATCTCTGGTGAATATGTGATCCTGATAACCTTTGCCATAGCTATTGTTATATGCCATACTCACAACCCATTTTTTATAATTCACGTTTAAGTTAAATCCTGCTTCAGTGGATGCATATTTATTTTGTCTGTAGTTAACATAAACAGAACCGTTTACTCCCGAACGGCTGTTGTTTTTAAGCTGAATATTAATAATGCCGCCCTTTGCTTCAGCATCAAATTTTGCTGACGGATTGCTGATGACTTCAATCTTTTTAATGTTAGAACTCTGGATAGATTTCAAGAAAGTAACCAGCTGGTCGCCACTCAAATTTTCCACTCTGCCATTTATCATCACTTGCACTCCACTTTTTCCGTTTACATTAATCTGGTCATTCCCTGTAATGCTGACACCCGGCACACTGCGTAATAAATCAAATGAATTTTCACCACTTGATTTTGTGCTGTTTTCTACATTATAGACAAGTCGGTCTGCTTTGCGTTCTATCACCGGACGAGTAGATTTGATTTCTACATTGCCTAAAACTGTAGCATCCGGTTGCATCGTTACCGGGGCTAAATCCACATCCTTATCTTGCGTTACTTGGATATTATTTAACGTATCTGTTTTGTACCCGATATAAATTATTTCGATGAAATAATTTCCCGGTTTAATATTTTTGAAATCAAAACTTCCTGTACTGTCTGATGTAGTACCTTCTAAAAAAATACTGTCATTATATTGATGTAAAAGTACATTGCAAAATTCCAAAGGTTTTTGTAGTTCGTCTAATATACTGCCACTGATTGTATTGCTTTTGACGGTTAAAATACTGTACACAAAAACGAGTAAGCAAATAAAGCTGTTTTTCATAATTCTATATTTCTGAAATAGGTAGCACAAAGCCTGCTAATCTTACAATGATTTTTTATAAAGTAAAAATAAAACGGAATTTATGGGAAACCAGTACTATTTTCCGCTTTCACTTTTATTAACAAATCAGGATATCTCACTTTCGTTTATGAAGAAACTGCATTCTACCTTTGCATAATGCAGGATACGTTTAGACATCAGGGTTTGCGCAAGCAATTGGTAAAAGAATTGCGTGAGCAAGGAATACAAGATGAGGCTGTTTTGAGTGTTATAGAAAAAATACCCCGGCACTTTTTTATTGATGACTCTTTTGAGTTTAAAGCTTACGAGAATATACCCTTTCCTATTGGAAAAGGACAAACCATTTCCAACCCGTTTACTGTTGCTTATCAAACTGAACTGTTAGCCATAGAGCCGGGAGATAAAGTGCTGGAAATTGGTACCGGTTCGGGCTATCAGGCAGCAGTACTGGCAGAAATGGATGCATTGGTTTACACGATAGAACGTCATGAATCCTTGAAACTGAAAACTGAAAAATTGCTTCAGGATTTGGGTTACAATAA
>DAOQII010000204.1:0-4631 GCA_035339455.1 Chitinophagales bacterium | reverse complement strand
AAATGCCGGAGCCGGCGGTACTGAAGCTTGTGACTGGGGTAGTATGCTCTTACGGATGTACACCATGTGGGCAAACAAAAACGGCTATAAAGTAACTGAACTGGATTATCAATCGGGTGATGTTGCCGGTATAAAAAGTGTTGCTATCGAAATTGACGGCGATTATGCTTTTGGTATGCTAAAAGGTGAAAACGGTGTACACCGTTTGGTGCGCATCTCTCCGTTTAATGCACAAGGCAAACGCATGACATCTTTTTGTTCGGTGTTTGTTCATCCCGTAGTCGATGATTCGATTGAAATCAATATCAATCCTGCCGATTTGGAATGGGACGTTTTCAGAGCACAAGGTGCCGGTGGACAGCACGTAAACAAGACAGAATCTGCTGTACGTGTGCGCCATCTTCCTTCGGGAATTGTTTGCGAATGCCAAACGCAACGTTCTCAAATACAAAACAGGGAAACAGCCTTAAAAATGCTGAAATCAAAATTATATGAAGAAGAATTGCGCAAGAAACTGGAAGCACGCGATGCTATAGAAGCACAAAAAATGAAGAATGAATGGGGTTCACAAATTCGCAGTTATGTGCTGGATGACCGTTGGGTAAAAGATTTGCGTACAGGATTTAAGTCCACCAATCCGGATAATGTATTGGATGGCGATTTAAACGGATTTTTTAAGGCTTATTTGTTACATCATTAAGTAAAGAAACTAAAATGCGATTTTTATCCGGAATAAAATTTACAGTAATTGTCTGTTATTGTATAAGCATAATAGCTTGTAAAAAGGCTGAGTTGTTAACTACATCACTAAAAATTCATGTTGCAGACACACTAGGGCAAAACGTGATAGGTGCAAAAGTGTATTTACACAAAAATAAAGATAGCTGGGCATCATGGAGGAATCCGATAGATAGCTTATACACGAATGCATACGGTGATGCACTTTTCAATAATTTATCAGATACTGTGCGCTACTATTTTAATATCACTTCAGGAGAAAGTACTAATCGTTTTACTAAGTATAAATTAACTAATAAGTTACTTGCATTTGAAGAAAACAAGTTAACAGTAGCCATTCGTCCTTACACTGAATGGGAAAAGATAATGGGTGGAAATGCTCATCTGAAATGGAAATTATTAAAATTAAAGAATATAAACGGAGTTCCATTTTTCGACTATCCTGTTATTACAGATATGTACATGGACGGCAGATGGTACGACAGCAACGGCAGGTTAGGCTTGTGGTGGTTTAGTGCAGATAATAAAAAGATTTATTATGACTATGCTGCAACAGGCGCAGTAGTTGAAAGTGAAATGATAAATCTGACTCCGGCTTTGTTTGAAGCTAAGATAAATTTTTTCGGCATTATCATGTTAATTGACATGGTACCGGTATAAAATAGTTTATGCTAATAAACTTTCCATTTTCATTCCTCTGGAACCCTTTAACAGTATTGTTTTGCCTGAAAGCGGTTGTTGCAAAAACCAGTTTTTGGCTTCAATTGTTGTAGGAAAAATAATCATTTCGGATGATGTGACAGTTGTTCTGAAAAACTCATTTCCTACTAAAACAATTTTCTCGAAATGTAATTGCTTGCAAAGGTCTGCGATAAATTGATGTTCATTAGCTGCATATTCACCCAGTTCAAACATATCGCCTAAAATCACCCATTTATCTTTTACGTCCGGTTTTGAAAAACTTTCTAATGCATGTTGCATACTGGAAGGATTGGCATTATACGCATCCAAAATAATTTCAGCACCATTAAATTCTACGACTTGCGAACGTGCATTTTGTGGTGTGTAGCTTTCTATGCCCTGTTTTATTTCAGGGTTGGCAACTCCAAAATATTTGCCGACAGCTATGGCACACATCATATTGGTGAAATTATAAGAACCAAATAAATTTGCATCTATTTCCGTGTTCTCAAACCGTATTTTCAAATAGGGATTTTCATTTAAAATAGTGGCGTAATAATTATTTATTTCAGAACTGCCATATGTCGTAAAAGCTGTAATACTGCGTTCCTCCAACATAGACAACAACTGCTTGTCATCTCCATTGACAAAAACATGTCCGTTATTCGATTTTAGATAATCATACAATTCGCCTTTTCCTTTTCTTATCCCCTCTACCCCACCAAATCCTTCCAAATGTGCTTTTCCGCAGTTTGTTATTATCCCAAAATCAGGTTCTACGTAAGTACAATAAGCTTCTATTTCATGCTGATGATTGGCACCCATCTCTATGATGGCTATCTCAGTGCCGGCAGGCATTTGCAATAACGTGAGCGGAATTCCAATATGGTTATTCAGATTACCTTTAGTATAATGTGTTTTATATGTAGTCGCTAAAACAGCATTCACTAATTCTTTAGTCGTTGTTTTGCCATTTGATCCGGTAATGGCTATTGTATGCTTGGGCTGAATTTGAATTTTATGATACAATCCGAGCTGTTGCAATGTTTCCAGTACATTCTCTACCAAAATACAACGTTCATTGAATGCATATTCAGCTTCATCAATAATTGCATAGCATGCACCGCATTCCAGGGCTTGCATAGCAAAAGTATTGCCATTGAAAGAACTGCCTTTTAAAGCAAAATAAAGTTGATTGTCTTGTATATTACGGGTATCCGTAGTTACTCCGTTTGATTTTAAAAAGAGTTGGTAGATTGCTGAAATTTGCATGGTGTAAAAATAAAAAAGTCCTGAACGAATCAGGACTTTTTTATTTAGCTTATTATCTTATTTACTGTATTTTCTTGATTTTTTGTTTTTGTTTACTACTTTATTCGTTTCACTGAAAGCTTTTCCGCCAAAGAAATTTCCATCAGGTGAACCTACACGAACCATTGCACAACGGAAACCAATATCATCAGTACTTTGGTCTTCATTTAAGAAACGACGAGTACCCGGAGAAAGGAAATAACCTCTGTCTCTCCAAGAACCACCTTTGTAAATTCTTGCTTTGTTGTTTATCAAAGTAGAAATACCATATTGATATTCAACTTCAGAAGATGAATCACCGTCATTATAATCTATTGCATAAGATTTGCGGTAATTTCTTCTGTTCGTCAAATCTTCGTCATTTTCACGAACGTATTTAATACGACCCATACTGTCTAATCCTTCTTCAGTTGACATAGTAGTAAATACATTACCACGGAAGCTGTTCAGGTCTTGGGCATCAGATTCTGTCATCGGGCGATAAACGTCCATAGTCCACTCATTTACATTACCTGCCATATTAAATAAACCAAAGTCATTTGGCATATTGGCATGTACATCAGAGGTGATTTCTGCATTGTCATTTAATGCACCAGCAACACCCATATAGTCACCTCTGCCTCTCATAAAGTTAGCCATGAAGTCACCTTGTGATTTGTTGTGTTTTTGATAGCGGAATGTAGCACCATCCCAAGGATAGATTCTTCTGTCAGTAACAACTTCTTCTCCTTTCAATGGCATATTGCCTCTCAAGCCTAAAGCAGCATATTCCCATTCAGCTTCTGTTGGAAGTCGGTAATCCGGTAATAAGATACCATCTTTGAAGTTTACGTTCCGTTGACCGGCACCATTCGGGTTTAAGTCTTCTTTTTGTTTTTTAGTTGCACCTTGATACATGCCGTATGCATAAGCTTCAGTATTGAAGTTATCTTCATTTTTTTGGTTAGTATTCAAATCTAAGTAGCCTTCTTTTACTAAAATCATTTCATTTACACGGTCTGTACGCCATTTGCAGTATTCATTGGCTTGCAACCAATTTACACCTACTACAGGGTAAGTATTGTATGCAGGGTGTGTAAAGTAATATTTTACATATGGCTCATTGTATGCCAGATTTCTTCTCCAGCACATAGAGTCGGGCTTTGCAGCTTTCACATATTGCGGGTGGTCGGTACCGAATACGCGCTCCAACCAATAAACATATTCATTATAGTCGATATTGGTAACTTCCGTTTCATCCATATAAAAAGAAGATACACTAATTCTACGTTGTACATTGTTGTTGTCGTAAAGCAAATCTTGCTCAGTAGCGCCCATAGCAAACGTACCACCTTCAATAAGCACCAAGTTTGGTCCTGTAATCTGATTGGTGTTGTTTGATTTTTCAAAACCGCCCCATTTTTTGTCATTGTAATTCCAGCCGGTTGTTGATGAAGAACCGCCACTACTGCCTTTCTTACATCCTACGGCTAAAGTTCCTGCGAGTATTGTCAGGAACAATAAGTAATTAATTCTCTTTAAAGTCATTGTTGTTGGCTTTATATTTAGATATAAAGACCAAAAATAAAGTTTTATTTTCATTTTACCAAACATTTCGTGCAACTTATTTAACGGAATTTATTACTTAATATTGCGAATTGTTGTAAACTTGCAAAAGATAAATGCGAAAAATGATCTGAATTCTACATTTTAAATCTAATTAATACTGAATTTCAATTGACGGCATGAGTTTTTTGCGCAAAATATTTACGCTATTTTTAATCTGTTTTACTTTTACTATTCAAGTATTTGCACAAGATGCTTTCAGGAAATCACAAAATATTCAATTAAACTGGAATTTAAATACTAAGCTCTTAACCTTTACAAACTGTAATACAAACAGTGCGTGGAATTTTCTTCCA